>JAQTSC010000002.1 GCA_028711505.1 Candidatus Paceibacterota bacterium
CGATTCCGTCCAAAATCGGCGATTCCCGCACAATCGTTTTTAAAGGCGGAAGCGTTGTCCATTTTACAAGGTTTGGAGAAGCAAAAACCGCTTTGTGAAGCGGCTGTCCTATTTTATTCGCGCCAACGTCAAAAGCGCTCACGAACTCAATATTTCTGAAATCATACGCCCCTATCTTCTCGTGCATCAACCCTATCGGTTCTTTTTTCGGATGTTTTTTGTAATATTCAATCCCCTGTATAAGTCCGGCAAAACAATTGCCCACACCGACAATGCCTACGCGAATATTTTTTGCCATATTAAAAATTATTTAATATTAAAATAAAAAAAATACACATTTTACACATTCATTTCGCGAAGCCTTTTTACCCGCTCTTCTATCGGCGGATGTGTGGAAAAAAACGCGCTTAAATTCCTTGTGGTGAGCTTGTCGAAGCCATTTTTTACCGGCGAAGAAACCCACAGATGATTCGTGGCCTTATTCGCCACTCTTAGTGGCGTCGGATCTGACGCTATTTTCTCCAAAGCTTTTGCCAAACCTTCCGGATAACGCGTTAAAAACGCACCCGAAGCATCCGCCAAAAATTCCCTTTTTCTGGAAATTGCCAGCTGCATAAGGTTAAGGGCGATAGGAGCTAAAATAGCCATTATAATGCCGACAAGAATTAAGACGCCTCCCGCTTTACCGTTATCGTCTCTGCTTTTTGAAATTCCAAACATATTTGAACGCAGAAAAAAATCCGAAAGAAGCGCCACAAACCCGATAAGAACCACTACAACGGTTGAAAGAAGCATGTCGCGATTTCCAATGTGCGAAAATTCGTGAGCTAAAACTCCCTCAAGCTCCGAACGGTCAAGACGTTCCAAAAGTCCGCGGGTTACGGCAACAACCGCGTGCTCGGGATTTCTGCCGGTCGCGAAAGCATTCGGGGCGGCTTCATCTATAAGATAAAGTCGCGGAGTCGGAAGTCCGGAGGAAATAGCGAGGTTTTCAACGATATGATAAAGCTCGCGATTGTCTTCGTGTTTTATTTCTTTCGCCCTGCTGATTTTCAAAACGATTTTATCCGAATACCAGTAGCTCAGAATATTCATAAAAACACTGAAAACTACGAACACGGCCAAAATTCCCGGGTTTCCGTAAACCCGCGAAAATACCCAACCGATTCCGATAACCACAACAAAAAACAAGGTCATCAGAAACCACGTCCGCCGAATATTTGAATCTTTTTGGTTATATAAAGTGGCCATTTCTAAAACTTCACGTTCACCGGCTGTTTTTCAGCTTCATCCGCGACTTCAAAAAATTCCATTTTCGCGAATCCGAAAAGTCCGGCAACAATTCTGGACGGGAAAGTTTCTATCTTAATGTTCAAATCGCGGACATTGCCGTTGTAGAACCTCCTCGCCGCCTGGATTTTATTTTCCGTATCGCTAAGCTCGCGCTGAAGTTCCAAAAAATTCTCGTTGGCTTTGAGCTCCGGATAATTTTCAGAAACAGCGAAAAGAGTTTTCAAAGTGTTTGATAAAGCGTTTTCTTTTTCCGCTTTTTGCGCCATCCCGTCTCCGGCTGACATCGCTTCGCTTCTAGCCTTTGTCACATTTTCAAAAACATTTCTCTCGTGCTGCATATAACCTTTCACGGTCTCAACAAGGTTTGGGATAAGGTCATATCGCCTTTTTGTCTGCACGTCTATATCGGAAAGAGCTTCCTTGGATCTAGTGCGCAAAATCACGAGTCGGTTAAAAACAACGATAAACCACAAAACTAAGACTGCTAAAACGGCTAAAATAACTATGGTAAAAGGGTTCATAAATAAGTCTAAATTAAAGTTGATAATGCCTACATTATAAAACAAAGCGACATCAAAACAAAACCGTCCCGGCTATTTGCCGGAACGGTTTATGTTTATGAATCCTTGTTTATCCAATTAATAATCCTCACCCATTGGACCGTGATTGTGCCCGCCGGCCGGCGGATTTTTTTCCGGAATATCCGCCACAACCGCTTCGGTCGTCAAAAGCATCGCCGCCGCTGACACTGAATTTTGCAAAGCCGAACGAGTCACCTTGAGCGGATCGATTATTCCCGCTTTAAGCATATCGGAAATAATATCGTCTTTTCTCGCGTCATATCCGATATTTGAATTCGGATGTTCTTCTATTTCTTTTTTAATCGCGCTCACAATAACGGAATGGTCTTCCCTGCCCGCGTTCATCGCTATTTGCCTAAGAGGCTCTTCAACCGCGCGCAAAATCAGATTCACTCCGGCTTCAAATTCCCGCTCAATATCCTTTGACGGTGATTTTATCTTGCCTTCGGAAACGTCTTTTGAAACGGAAATCGCCGCTTTAAGCAAAGCTACTCCCCCTCCGGGTACGATTCCTTCTTCAATAGCCGCTTTCGTCGCTTCTTTGGCATCCTCAATTTTATATTTTTTATACTTCATTTCCGTTTCCGTTGCCGCGCCGACTTTAATAATAGCCACGCCTCCGGAAAGTTTCGCCAGCCGCTCCTGTAATTTTTCTTTTTCAAAATCGGAATCGGTTTTTGAAATCTGATTTTTCACTTGAGCTATTCTTTCGTCTATGTCCTGTTTTTTTCCTTTTCCTCCGACAATGGTCGTATTGTCTTTCGTGGCAATTATTCTTCTCGCCCCGCCAAGCACGTCTAACTCAACACTGTCCAGCTTCATCCCCTTTTCTTCGGAAACGACCTTGCCGCCGCAGACAATCGCGATATCCTCAAGCATTTCTTTTTTTCTGTCCCCGTATCCGGGCGCTTTTATCGCGAGCGCGCTGAAAGTGCCCCGTATCTTATTCACGACAAGCGTGGCAAGAGCCTCACCTTCCACTTCTTCGGCAATGATTACAAGCTCCTTTTTGCCTGTCTGCGCCAATTTTTCAAGAAGCGGCAAAATCTCCGCTATGGTGGAAATTTTCTTGTCTGTTATAAGAACCTGAGTATTTTCATAAACCGCTTCCATTCTTTCGGCATTGTTTATCATATAAGCGGAAGAATAACCGCGGTCAAACTGAAGCCCTTTCACAAGCTCTTTTTCAACTCCGAAAGATTGCGATTCTTCAACCGTAATAACGCCGTTTTGTCCGACTTCTTCAAAGGTATCGGCAATTATTTCTCCTATTTCTTTTGATTCCGCCGAAATTGTCGCCACTTGGAGTATTTCGCTTTTGTTAAGCGCTCCGTTTTTATTTTTCAAAGGTTTCGCCATCTTCTCCAAAGCGGAAACAAGATGTTCGCAAGCCGCTTCTATGCCCGCTTTTATTCCTATCGGATTCGCGCCCATGGCAGAGTGTTTAAGCCCTTCTCTGATTATCGCCTGAGCCAATACGACGGCAGTCGTAGTGCCGTCTCCGGCGACATCGTTAGTTTTGCTGGAAACTTCTTTAACGATTTCCGCGCCCATATTTTCAACTTTGTCCGAAAGTTCGATTTCTTTGGCAATGGTAACGCCATCATTCGTGATGTCCGGAGAACCGAATCCTTTTCCCAAAACCACGTTTCTGCCGCGAGGACCAAGCGTAACTTTTACAGTATTCGCCAAGATATCAACGCCTCTTTTAAGCGCCTCTCTGGCCTTTTCACTAAAAATAATCTGTTTGGACATACCTTAAAAAAAATTAAAAATTGATAATTGAAAATTCAGCTGTTATTCCACTACAGCCAAAATGCTTCCCTCTCCTATAATATAGTACTCTTCGCCGTCTATTTTTACTTTTTCCGCGCTGTATTCGGAAAAAATCACGGTCTGCCCTTTTTTAACGGACATCGGCAATCTTTTTCCTTCTTCAGACATTTTTCCCGGGCCAACGCCCACAACAATTCCTCTGTTCATTTTTTCATGCCCGCCGGCGGTTTCAGGAATAACTATACCGGCCTTTGTCTTTTTAAATTTATCCTCCTCGGAAAGCGGTTCAACTAAGACCCTGTCCGAAAGAGGGTTTATGGATATTTTTTTAGCTGCCATACCTATATTTAGATTAATTTTAATTGGTTTATAAATTCGAGCCCATATTTCGCACCTATATTTTCGGAAAAATAAAAATCCTTGTCAACCCCGTTAAATCGTCCGGCTAGATGGGAATTTAACACAAAACAACCTATTTTGGAGAAATGATAATCCAGACAATCAATTTTAGCAAAAGCGAGAAGTAAAAGATATCCCTTGCATATTTTTATCCCTTGCGTTATACTCCGAGTTAACGTTTAATATCGTTTATGTTATTTAATTTTCTACCATACATCCAAATAGTGCTTTCTTGCCTTTTGGGAATAGCTATACTTCTTCAGCAAAGAGGCGCCGGAATTTCCGGTGTTTTCGGCGGGGGAGACGAAGGATATCATACAAGACGCGGAATGGAAAAAATTCTGTTTGTTTCCACTATTGTTTTGGCTTTTCTTTTTCTTTTATCAGCCTTTTTGGCTTTACTGAAATAACTAACAAAAATCTACGGCTGTTCAAAATGTCCTAAGGGAACGGCTGAAATTTCCTGTGAATTATTCTAAAATTTTATCATCGTTCAAATTTAAATTTCTTCTGTCAGAATTAAAGCTCCGGCTTGCCGCGAAAACGCTCTCCCTGCAGCTTAGAGCGCTGTTAATTCTTTTCATCTCGGTATTCACGATAAGCGGATTTTTTCTCCTCTACCAAGCCGATAAGGCTTTAAGCGTGACGGTTCCGTCCGAAGGCGGAATGCTTAGAGAAGGAATAATAGGCACTCCCCGTTTCATAAATCCGGTTTTGACTATTTCCGACACCGACAGAGATATGACTTCTTTGATCTATTCCGGCCTGATGAGACCGAGTGAAAGCGGGCTTATTCCCGATTTGGCTGAAAAATACGAGTTAAGCGAGGACGGGCTTGTTTATACTTTTACGCTGAAGCCGGACTTAAAATGGTCCGACGGCAAAAAACTGACAACGGAAGATATTCTTTTCACAATACAATTTATACAAAATCCGGACACAAAAAGTCCGAAACGGGCGAACTGGGAAGGAGTAGAAGCTGAAATCGTTGACGAGAGAACAGTCAACTTCCGCCTGCAAAAACCCTATTCTCCTTTTCTTGAAAACACCACGATAGGAATTCTTCCCAAGCACGTGTGGGAAAACGTCCTGCCGGAACAAATGTCATTAAGCGATTTCAATATAAACGCTGTCGGATCGGGCCCGTATAAAATAGAAAAGGTGACAAAAAGTTCTTCCGGCATAATAGCCTCTTATCTCCTTTCGGCAAACGATAATTTTTCACTGAAAAAACCTTTCATAAAAAAAATATCCGTAAAATTTTATCCATCGGAGAAAAAATTGATTGAAGCTTACGAAAAAAACGAAATAGACAGCGTGAGCGCGCTGTCCCCCCAAAACATGCTCGCGATGCAGAAGGCCGAATCCTTTCTCAAAGTTTATCAACTGCCCAGGGTGTTCGCCGTCTTTTTCAACCAAAACGACGCTCCGGTTTTCGCGGAAAAAGAAGTCAGAGAAGCGCTCACTCTTGCAACCGACAAAAAACTGATAGTCAGAGAAGTCCTTAAAGAATTCGGAAACACGCTGGACGGCCCTATACCGCCAGGAAGCCTGGGGTATTCTCCGGCAGGGGCGAACGAAGAACAAGACGCGCAAAAAAACAAAGAAGAGGCAAAAAAACTTTTGGAAAAAAACGGCTGGAAATACAACGAAGAAGAAAAAGTCTGGCAAAAGGAAAAAAAGAAAAAAGAAATCCTTAAGCTGGAATTTTCAATTTCAACATCGGATGTTCCCGATCTTGTGCAGACGGCGCAAATTCTAAAAAACGAATGGGAAAGCATGGGAGCGAAAGTCAACGTCAAAATATTTGAAATAGGAGACCTTGAACAAAACGTCATCAGACCGAGAAAATACGATACCCTGCTTTTTGGCGAAATTCTGAACCGCGACCCCGACCTCTTCGCTTTCTGGCATTCTTCGCAGAGAAACGACCCCGGATTAAACATCGCGCTTTACGCCAATATTACGGCCGACAAACTGCTTGAAGAAGCCAGAACTATTTCCGACGCGGAGAAGCGGGAAGAAAAAAATATTAAATTTCAGAAAGAAATAAACAAAGACAAACCGGCAATTTTCCTTTATTCTCCCAATTTTCTCTATCTCGTTCCTTCATCTCTTGGCGGAATAAATTCCAAGTCAATAACAATTTCGTCGGAAAGATTTTCAGGAATAAATAACTGGTATCTGGAAACCAAAAAAGTATGGAAGATATTAGAGAAATAACAAAAAAACTTGCAGAAAATAAAACGGCTTCCGTAAGGCTTTTTGGAGATATGACGCCGGCGCTGCGCGAACCTTCCGCTGCCGCAGGAGAAAAAAGCGAAAAAATAGCGTATGAAATGTATCGGGCGGCTGAACCGGAAAAATACGAAAAAGAAACGAAAGAAAAAAATCTGCGCTATGATATCACCATTATTTCTCCGGAATCTTTTAACGCGGAATTATCAAAAACTTTCGGACATTATCATAAAAACAGGTTTACAGAGATAACCGAAGCCGCCGATGGAACCGCATGGTACTTGCTTCAGAAAAAAGGCTCCTCTGAAAAAATAATAGAAGAAGTTTATCTGGCGGAAGTGAAAGAAGGCGAAAAAATCATTTACCCCGTGGGTTTCGGACATATCACCATAAACCCTAACGAGAAAAAACTTTCGACTTCAAACTGGGTCAGCGTTAAAGCGGAATCGGATTACTCGGATTACGAAAAACTTCACGGAGGATGCTATTATGTTCTTCGCGAAAATGGAGAAATAATTTTTGAAAAAAATCCCAATTACGAGAAGGTTCCGGAAATCGTCAAATTAAGGCCGAAAGAAATTCCGGAGATGGGGATAGTATTCGACAAACCGCTTGTTTCTTATATTGAAAATCCGCAAACGCTTGATTTCCTGAGCAATATCGAAAAGTACAAAGATATTCTCACCATAGAAAAGTGTTTTGAAAAAATCTAAAAGTTCCTAATGCCGCGGCGGCGGAATTCCGAAAACCGACCAAAGCAGCCTTACGGGTCAAACTGCCAGAAGGGCGAGTGGTGCAATTGGCAGACACGTACGCTTCAGGAGCGTATGCCTTACGGCTTGAGGGTTCAAATCCCTCCTCGCCCACAGACAAAAAATTATCATTAAAAAGTTCGCGCTCTAGCGCGGACAAGTTAAAATTAACAATTATGGAAAAAACAAGAACAGCAAGAAAAATCTTTACCCGATTCCCTGCTTCAAAAAAGGCAAAGGACGACGGCGAAGGGCACATAAGAATAATCCCGCTGGGAGGAATGGAAGAAGTCGGAAGAAACATGATGGTTTTTGAATATTACAATCCGTCTTCCCCCTATCACGGAGAAATAGTAATCGTAGATATGGGTCTTCAGTTCCCGGAAGAAAACATGCCGGGAATAGACTTTATAATTCCCAATTCCGCATATCTTGAAACCAGAAAAAACAAGATAATGGGCGCGATTATCACGCACGGGCATTACGACCACATAGGCGCGGTTCCCTATCTCGCAAAAAAATTGGGGAATCCGACGATATACGCCGCGCCCCTCACAAAAGCGATAATCTTAAAACGCCAGGAGGAATTTCCCGATATGCAGAAACTTAACGTGAAAGAAATCACGAAAGACACTCATCTAAAACTCGGCGTTTTTGAAATAGAATTTTTCCACGTTAATCACAACATTTTTGACACGGTCGGCGTGGCGATAAAAACGCCGCTTGGCACCATAGTGCACACGGCCGATTTTAAATTCGACAATAGCCCCGTCGGCGACAAACCGGCCGATTACGCGAAGATGGCGCAGCTTTCTAGCGAAGGCGTTTTGCTTCTTATGTCCGACTCCACGAACGCCGAACAGCCCGGACATTCCATTTCGGAAAAGACGATCCAAGAAAATCTTGAACGCATTTTTGAACATTCAAAAGGAAGAATTATCACGGCCACGTTCGCTTCTCTTTTAAGCAGAGTCCAGCAAATAATACATCTGGCTGAAAAATACGGGAGAAAAGTGGCGCTCGACGGGTACTCGATGAAAACGAACGTTGCTATTGCCGGAGAACTGGGATATCTCAAAGCGAAAAAAAGCACTTTTATAGACTTGAAAGATTTTGATAATTATCCGGCGGATAAAGTCGTTCTTGTCGCGACGGGAGCGCAGGGCGAAGAAAACGCTTCGCTTATGAGGATAGCTCTGAGAGAACATAAATACGTGCGCCTTCACGAGGGAGACACCGTTATTTTTTCATCCTCTATAGTCCCGGGCAATGAACGTTCGGTTCAAATGTTAAAAGACGTAATCTACAAACAAGGCGCCGAAGTTTTCCATTACCAGATGATGGACATTCACGCCGGCGGACACGCCAAAGCCGAAGATTTAAAAATGATGATAAACCTGATGCGGCCGAAATTTTTCATACCCATCCAGGGAAATTATTATCTTTTGAAACTTCACGGGAATCTTGCCGAATCGGTCGGAATACCGAAAGAAAACATCGCGATTCCCGAAAACGGGCAGGTGGTGAAATTAAAAGAAGAAAAAATAGAACTCACGGAAGAAAAAGTTCCGGCAAATTATATTATGGTTGACGGACTCGGAGTTGGCGACGTAAAAGAAGTGGTTTTGCGCGACAGGCAAATGCTGGCGCAAGACGGAATTTTCGTCATAATCACCGCCATTGATTCCAGAGAAGGAAAAGTGAAAGGCTCACCGGATATAATTTCCCGCGGGTTCGTATATCTTAAAGAATCACAGGAACTTTTAAAACAAGTGCGTTATATCGTGCGGAAAATAGTTGAAGAATCTTCAAACATGCATCCCATAAACATCACTTTCGTAAAAGACCAGATGAAAGAGCGCATCGGCAAATTCTTGTTCCAAAAAACAAAGCGCAGGCCGATGGTACTGCCGGTGGTAATAGAGATATAACTTGACATTTTTCCTCTTTTAGTGTACATTTGAAAAAGAGATCCAACCAAAAAATTGAGGAGGAAAAACAGTGAAGAAAATTCTAATCTTAGGAGTCTTTTTTAACATCTGTCTAACTTGTATCTTTCAGCCGCCTTACGCGTCTGCGAAAGAAGACATGCTGTCTTTTGTAATAGTCTGCGACAAAAAAGACGGCGAATGCGAAGTTAAAATAGACAATGCGGTTTCGCGCTATCAAAACGTTGATGAATGCGTGAACGCCGTCTTTGAAAAGCTGAAAGAAAAGAAGAAAAAAATTAAAAACCACTGGGTTGTCCCTGTTTACACGAAAAAAATGGGACATGGATACTGTCTGGTGGTTGAATTAAAATAAACCGCCTCAATAAAATAATCCCCCGTCCTGGAAATTCCGGACACGGGGGTTTTTTATTTTCAGCGTTTCTTTTTCACTCCAGATATTTCAAAATTTCCGCCCTTTTTTCTTCTAAAATTTCTTCGCTATTCGTTTCAATCATCAGCCGTAAAATCGGCTCTGTTTTTGACGGCCTTAAATTGAACCACCAGCCGCCCTTATCGATATCCCCGTACTCCACCGTAATTCCGTCTATAAAATTCCGCCTGCCTTCCCCGTATTTTTCTTCCAGCTCCTTTTTTAATTCTTCCCAATTCTTGTCTTTTTTTAACGGAACATTTATTTCTCCTGAGTAATTATATTTCAAAAACGGGCGCGCCAATTCTGAAATTTTTTTGCCGGGATTTTTATCAAGCGCTTCCAATATGAACCTGAACGCCAAAAATGCCGAATCCGAAAAATTAAAGGATTTAAAATAATAATGTCCGGAATTTTCCGAAGAAAAATCCGCATTTTTTTCTCTCATCTCTTTTTCCACGTAAAAATGTCCGACTTTGCATCTTTCAATTTTAATTCCGCTATCCATAAAATATTCTTCAACGGCTTTTGAAGAAGTGATGCCAAAAAGAGCAAGGTTTCCTTTTTTAAGAATTTGCTCCGCAATAATTCCTCCTATCGCGTCAGCTCTTATGTTTTCCCCGTTTTCATCCAAAACTATGATTCTATCCCCATCCGCATCAAAAATGACTCCGAAATCGGCTTTTGTTTCCAAAATTTTTTCACGCGCGAAAGCCTGCGATTCTTCTTTTAAAGGATTAGGGTCATGTTTTTTAAAATCCGGGTCTGTTTCAAAAAAAATCGGTTCGGCTCTTATTCCAAACTTACGAACAAAATCCGGCAAAAAAAGCCCCGCTGTTCCGCCGGAAGCGTCAACGACAACTTTCAAATCTCTTTTTGCGCTAAATCCGGAAACAAGCCGCTCCATATATTTTTCTGACATTTTAATTTCGCTTCTCTTTCCCTCTTCAGCGGCTTTTTCCTCCCTGTTTTTGTAAAAATAATCTTTCATCTCTTCCCCGCCGATTGGCGCGGCGCAAGAAGCGACCAATTTTATGCCGTTATATTTTGCCGGAATATGGGAAGCGGTTATCATCGCGCCGCCTTCGGCTTTAATTTCGGAAACGGAAAAATAAAACATCGGCGTAGTGCAAACGCCGATATCCAAAACATCAAAACCCGCGCCAAGAACGCCTTTTATAAAAGATTCCGCAAGCGGCTTGGAGCTTGTTCTTGTGTCGCGCCCTATTATTATTTCTTTTTTGCTTAAATCGCCTTTTTCAGACAAAAAACCGGCAAAAGTTTTCCCCAGCAAGCAAAAAATGTCTTCGTTCACTTCTTCGGGATAAGCGCCTCTTATGTCGTAAGCGCCGAAAATTTTCGGATTGATATCCATCAAACGGTATTATAACATTAAAAACATGCGTATTGGAATCGTCGGGCTTCCCAATGTTGGAAAATCAACGCTGTTTGAAGCCATGACAAAAAAACAGGTAGACCGGCAAAACTATCCTTTTTGCACCATAGACCCCAATGTCGGAGTGGTGGCTGTTCCCGATGAGCGTGTGGATTTGCTTGAAAAACTTTCAGGCTCGGCTAAAAAGATTTATACGGTTATTGAATTCGTCGATATCGCCGGACTTGTAAAAGGCGCGGCCGAGGGCGAAGGCCTTGGAAACAAATTTCTGTCGCATATCCGCGAAACAGACGCGATTGTTTTTGTTTTGAGGGCTTTTTTAAACGACAAAATAATAAATACTCAGAACGAGATAAATCCGACGGCGGACAAAGAAATACTTGAAACCGAACTTATGCTTAAAGATTTGGAAACTTTGGAAAAACACATGCAAACGCTGGAAAAACAGAAAAGAGCCGGAAACAAAGACGCAATAAAAGAATGGGGTGTTTCGGAAAAAGCAAAAGACGCTCTTCAAAAAAGCCAGCCTCTCGCGGAAATCGCTTTAGATAAAGAAGAAAAAAAAATATTAGGCTCGCTTCAGCTTCTTTCTTTAAAACCGAAAATTTTCATCTTAAACGGAAAAGAAAACGAAGTTCCGGAAAACATTAAAAAAACTTTTGAAAACAGCGGCTGGACTTACCTTATTTTAGACATACTTACGGAATTTGAATCCGCGGGATTTTCAAAAGAAGAAAGGAAAGAGCTTGAGCTTCCCGAATCAACGATTGATAAGCTCATAAAAAAATCCTACGAACTTTTGGGTCTCATGACTTTTTTAACGACAGGAGAAGACGAAACACGCGCGTGGACGATAAAAACCGGCTCAACGGCTCCGCAGGCGGGCCGCGCCATACACTCCGACTTTGAAGAAAAATTCATAAGGGCGGAAGTGATAAATTGGAAAGATTTATTGGACTCGGGCGGCTATGGCGCGGCCCGCGAAAAAGGGCTGCTCCGCACCGAAGGCAAAAACTACATTGTCAAAGACGGAGACGTGATAGAATTTAAAATTTAGAAACAAGGGTTGCAAATACGGAAATCCGATGTTATCATGAGTCCAATGGAAAAAGAAACGCTCTCATACGAAATAGGATACATGTTCAAAGATTCGCTGGAAGGCGAAGAGCTTTTGGATTTTACGGAGAAAATCAGAAGCATCATAACTTCAAACAATTCCATTGTAATTTCCGAAGGAAAACCTAAAAAACAGCCTCTTGCCTACCCTATAAAAAACGAAAGCGACGGTGTTTTTAACTGGATAAAATTTCAGACCTCTCCGGATTCCATAAAAAAGATAGAAAACGAACTGAAGAAAGAAAATATGGTTCTTCGTTTTATAACGACAAAAAGCATGAAAGAAGAACCGGTAAAAGCCTCTGTCACGGCTTTCAAAAAGAAAATGCCGGAATTGGGTGAAAAGCCGGCGTCAGCCATTATCCATATTCCGGAATCGGAAGCCAAAAAAGAAGAACCCTCGGACAATAAAATCCAAGAAGAAGAGCTTGATAAAAAAATAGAGGAACTTTTAGGAGAAAGCGAAGTTCAAAAATAATATTGAAAAAGTTAGAATAAAAATATGAATCTCAACAAAGTGTTTATTATCGGAAACATGACTCGCGACCCGGAATTGCGCACTCTTCCTTCCGGCAGCGCGGTAGCGTCTTTCGGAGTAGCCACAAACAGGGTGTGGATAAACAAGACCGGAGAAAAACAGCAAGAAGTTCAATTCCACAACATCGTTGCCTTTGGAAAACAGGCGGAAATAGTAGCTCAATATCTTAAAAAAGGCGCCATGATATTGGTTGAAGGCAGACTTAATACCAGAAACTGGGAAGCCCAAGACGGAACGAAAAAAACACGAACCGAAATAGTTATGGAAAAAATGCAGATGGGCCCGAGAAGAGATGCCGAGTTTTCCGGAAACCGCAGCCAGGAAAATACAAGTAAAAATCCCGGCAAAACAGGAAACGACACCTTGGATACCATTGAATACCCGGATGAAAACGGAAATCCTGACGATATACCGTTTTAATTTAAATCATTAAAATTATGAAAAACTGCCATTTTTGCACAAACAACGTGAAAAAAATCGACTACAAAGACGCGGAGAACTTAAATAAGTTCTTAGACCACCAAGCGAAAATAATGCCCGCCAAAGAAACCGGGCTTTGCATCAAACATCAAAGGAGGCTGGCTCAAGCCATAAAACGCAGCCGCATGCTGGGACTGCTCCCCTTTGTAAGACATTAATTTTAGAAATTACAGGCCGGATAGCAATTATATTCTACCGGCCTTTTTCTATGCTATAGAATTCTTTTATTTTTTTCGTTATCTCGTCAGCTGTTTTATTGTCCTCGCGCAGAAAAATTCTCGCCTTGTCATAGCCTACTCCCAATTTCAGGCTTCCATACGAATACGTAGTTCCTGATTTTTTTATTATTCCGGCTTTCTCGCCCAAATTAAGAAGTTCAGCGCTCCTTGAAATTCCTTCATCGTACAAAAGGTCAAACTCGGCTTCCCTGAAAGGAGGCGCCACTTTATTTTTTACGACTTTCGCTTTTACCCTTCCGCCGATTATTTCATCACCTCTTTTTATCTGGGCTATTCTTCTCACGTCTATCCTCACGGAAGAATAAAATTTCAGCGCTTTTCCTCCCGGCGTGGTTTCCGGATTTCCGAACATCACTCCTATTTTCATTCTAATCTGATTTATAAAAATCACGATTGTTTTGGATTTTGCGGATATTGCCGTAAGTTTGCGAAGCGCCTGCGACATAAGTCTTGCCTGGAGACCCACGTGCGCGTCTCCCATCTCTCCTTCTATCTCTGCCCGCGGCGTTAAAGCGGCGACGGAATCTATCACGATTACATCGATTTTTCCGGAACGAACCAGGCTTTCTGTTATTTCAAGAGCCTGTTCTCCCGTGTCGGGCTGGGAGATAAGAAGATCGTCAACTTTTACGCCAAGTTTTTCCGCGTACACGGGATCCATCGCGTGCTCAGCGTCTATAAAAGAGCAGAGGCCTCCTTTTTTTTGAGCTTGAGCAAGAACATGGAGAGCCAGCGTGGTTTTACCCGAAGATTCCGGACCAAAAATTTCAATAACTCTGCCGCGCGGAAGCCCGCCAAGCCCCAAGGCAACGTCTAAAGAAAGAGAGCCCGTAGAGATAACGTCCACATCAACTCTTTTCGTGTCGCCAAGCTTCATTATCGCGCCTTCACCGTATTTGCTTTTAATCCCTTCTATCACGGAATTTATGTCCGCTCCCATTGTCTTGGGTTCTTTTTTCGCTTTTGCTGTAAATTTAGCCATTTTATAAATTATATTAAGCCTTTTAAATTAAAACTACTTCATTACCACTTCTATTTTTTGTTTATAAGTCCTTCCGAACCTGTCTTCGGCTTTAACTTCAATGATATTATATCCTTGCGCTAAAATCATGTCTTTTTCAAAATTTCCAAGGCTATCGGTCAAAACATGGCTTCCGTCTATATACAGTGCAGAAACATTTACAGAAACGCCTTTTATTTTTATAACCGGATTATTTACAGTTTCTCCGTTTTTAGGATAATCAAGGCTTATGCCGGGACCCTGTAAAAAATTTTTGGAACGTCCGTAAAGATAAAAAACAAACGCGAAAAATATAACAAAAACGAAAATTATTTTCGCAAAAAACGCCGCGTTCATCTTTATCGCTTTAAGCATCGTAATTTTCCGGAGGTAAGTCTAAAATCTCGCGCGGACGGGAACCGTCGGGAGGCCCGACAACTCCTCTCTCTTCCATCATATCAAGAAGGCGCGCGGCCCGGGAATAACCGACCCTTAATCTTCTTTGCAGCAGAGAGGTTGACGCTCTCTTTGACTGAATAATTATTTCTCTTGCCTGTTCGTAAAGTTCGTCTTCTTCGTCGTCGCCGGACCCTGGCGTCTCGTCAAAAATCGAGGATTGCTGCATTTCGCCGTTTCCCAAATTTATTTCCGACGAATCGAAATTTTCATATTCTCCCAAAAGATAATTGACTACTTTCTTTACCTCGCTTTCCGAAACAAAAGTTCCCTGTATGCGCCGCGGCTTTGCCGAATCGCCGGAAAGGTAGAGCATGTCTCCGTTTCCCAAAAGCTTCTCCGCTCCCGCCATATCCAAAATTGTTCTGGAATCAACTTGAGACGCAACTTGAAAAGCAACGCGGCTGGTGATGTTCGCTTTTATAAGTCCGGTGATAACTTCAACCGAGGGCCTTTGGGTGGAAACAACAAGATGTATCCCCACGGCGCGAGACATTTGCGCCAGCCTCACTATTGAAGATTCAAACTCGCGCGGATAACTCATCATAATATCGGCGAGCTCGTCAATTATAACGACAATATACGGCATTGATTCTGTTTTACCGTTTTTGTGATAAGAATTTATGTCTCTCGCTCCGGCCGCCAAAAGCACATCGTATCTTCTTTCCATTTCTTTGGTCGCCCATTTCAAAGCCACTATCGCCTTCTTCGCTTCTGTTATTACCGGCGAAAGAAGGTACGGTAAATTATTGTACATGGTAAGCTCCACGCGTTTCGGGTCTATCATGAGAAGCTGAAGGTCTGCCGGAGAATGTCTGTAAAGCAAGCTCATTATAAGCGAATGTATTGCCACTGATTTTCCGGAACCGGTAGCTCCGGCTATAAGCACATGGGGCATTTTCGCTATTGAAGCGTAGACCGGTCTGCCTGCCACGTTTCTGCCTAAGGCCAAAAGAAGAGGCAGTTCGGAATTCAGATATTCCGTTTGCTGAAGAAGCGACCGCAAACCGACAAGAGAAGATGACCTGTTTGGAACTTCTATTCCCACAAGAGACTTGCCGGGTATTGGAGCTTCTATTCGTATGGGATGGCTTGCCAACGCCAAAGACAAATCATTATTAAGTCCCGTGATGCGCGATAATTTTACGCCTTCCGCCGGTTTTAAAGTATATTGCGTAACGGAAGGACCTATTCTTATTTCATCCATTTCCACGCTTATTCCGAAATTCTGAAAAGTCCGTTTTATGATATTGGAATTAGCTTTTATGTCCCCTGCCGAAGGCTTGCCCTTATCCGATTCCAAAAGCTCAAATGGAGGAGGATTGAATTTTTTGTCGGAAAATTTTTTAAAAACACCTGACAAAATTTTTGTTTTTATCCCGTTTTCATTTTCTTCTTCCACGTCGTATTTTTCACCTGGTTCTTTTTTCATCTCATTTCCGTTTTCTTCTGTTTTTTCTCCGACCGCTATTGCGTCCGCGGGAACGGAAGGAATACCGTAAACTTCGCCTTGAGACTGGGCATCCGATTCTTCGAGTTTGGATTTGGAAAAAAACATTCGTTCTCTTGCTCTTCTCGCGAGCGAAGCGAAAGAAATAGGAATATTAGACATTATCAGAAAGCCGACGATAAAAACCATGGAGAAAACAATTATGCTGGCCCAAAAATCAATCAGCTTCAAAAAAGGAAGAGCCGCCAAAAAACCCACGTATCCGCCGGTTTTTTTCCCAAAAACGATATCTATAAGAGATAAGCTGCTTACAAAAATAAAAAGCCCGCCTATCAAGCTGGAGGCAAGAAGCCGCGGCCTGTATGAGGAAAAAAGAGAAATGGAAATAAAAAAAAGCACCGCGGGCACCAAAAAAATCGCCGTGCCAAAAAGCCAATCAAGCCCAACACGGACATATTCTCCGGCCACCCCAGCCTTATTGCAGACAACGAGGACAAAAAAGAGAGAAAATCCAAGGCAAACTATGCCCCAAATTGAATATTTTGTCTCGTCTTTAAGCCCGGAATGCCAACGCGTATCGGGCGCGTTTTTCGCGCTCTTTTCGGCAGATGAGGAAATGCTTTTTTTAACGCCGTTTTTTAACGCCATTTCAACTTAGTTATGCTACGTTTAATTGATTCTTCGGGTCAAAATAAAAAATTTTGTTTTTATTCACCCTCATTGTCAATTATAGTCCAAAACGGCGAAAAATCAAAAAACCTGCGGGGAATATCTCCCCACAGGTTTTGAAACGCACGTTAAATTTTTGTTCCCGCCAAAAAACTTCTGGCAAGTTCAAAAATTTCTTTTCCGTTTGACACATCCGCCTTGATGTCAGGCTCAATACCGCCCAAAAGGCACCTTCTCGTAAGAGGAGAAAAATATTTCATCAAGGATTTATCTCCCGCGGTCTTTTCCCCTATTATAACCGCCCTGTGATTGTCCTGAAGCGAAGCGGCAAAAAGTTCCCCCGCGCCGGATGTTTGACGGCTGACTAAAATGATAACCTGGCCGTCAATCTGAAAATCAATATCTTCTTCCTCAAACTGGAAACTGTCGGCATTTACCGCGCTAAATCCGGATTTATTTTTTATGCTCTCAAATACGACAGTGGCATCCTCCGGCAAAAACATCCAGGCTGTTCTTAAAGCTTCGCTGTCTTGGCCGCCCGTACAATTCCGCAAATCAAAAATCCACCTTTCGCACCCGACCAAAGAGGCCCCGATGGAAAAACGCAAAAATTTTTGAGCGAAACCCCTGTCAAAACTCGGAACGGTTATTTTCGCGCATAACGGATCTTCGCAGCGAGCCAGTCCGGCGCCTGCGCCAAGCAAGAAAAAAAGAAGTATTATAAAAAGGAAAACGGCTGCCAAAACTTTTCCCCGCTTCTTGTTCTGAAACATAAACCCCTCCTTTTAGTTTCAGGTTTTTGAGCTGTTTATATGTCAAAAAATGCCTATTATTCTCTGGGCATTTTGGAACAAATTTAACACCAAGTCAAGCAAGAAAAATAAGCCGCGAGCAGCAAAATTCTTAAAGCGGAATTTTTTTTACTTCCACTTTAGGCCAGATTCCCCACTCTCCTTTTTTCAAAAGACCGGTCGTCGCTCCGAAATCCTGCATGTTAGACGTGGCATTCGCCGTACCAAGCTGTATGGCATATTCAATACTCCCATTTTCAATAAAACCGGAAACGAAAGCCGAGCCGAAAGAATCCCCTGCTCCTGTCCGGTCAACCATCTCCGATTCCGGAATCCCCGCGGAATAAAGATCTTTCCCGTCGGAAACAACGACCCCATCCGGACCTTTCGTCATCACGGCAATGCCCTTTACCATTTCATCAAGCTTTTTAAAAATTCCTTTTTCGTCTTTGTAATCAACGCCCGCGAGCTCCGCCGATTCTTCCTGGTTTAAAATCAAAATATCGATTTTATCCAAAACGGTTTTTAAAATTTCAGTATCTTTTTCATTCTTTAAACTGCCCGCCGGATTTGACGCCACCTTTATTCCGCTTTTTTCGGCAAATTCCATGAGCGGAACGAGCATCTCGTGACTATTCGCCGATAGTGAAGAAACATAAAACCATTTTGCTCCGAGCTTTTCAAACGGAATATCTTCTTTGGTAAGCTCATGGCAAGCGCCATATTTTTCCAAAATACTCCTGTCAACATTCGGGAGAGAAAGGACTACGGAAAAAGCCGTGGGGTATTTATCCGTTTCTTCCAGCAATTCCAAAGAAACGCCGTGCCTTGAAAGTTCTTTTTTGACCGCTTCGGCAAAAACATCTTTTCCTACCGATCCGAAATAAGCGGTTTTTAATCCTTGTTCGGAAAAAGTGCAGGCCGCGTTCGTGCCGCAGCCTCCCATTGACGCAAAGACCGAATCAATATGAATTTTTGAACCAAGAGGAACGCACAGCCCTTTTTTTGTCGCGAACTTTTCATCGTCAATTGCCACCAGCTTGTCGCTGGCCATAAATAAATCATAAGTCGCCGAACCGAAAGTTATAACGTCAAACATATTATTTTTTTATTGAATAATAAAAAGACTCTAATTACTCAGATATTGGCATATTGTTACCCCCACGCCATTACTGTTTGGAACAGGTATACCGATTCCGCAAGATACGTTTTCTCCTTCCAGATACCAAAGAAGGAAAAAGCTTTTGCAAAAATTGTTCGGACGAAAAGAACAAGAATAAACATATCCCTGGAAACAGATATCCGGTCCTCCCCCTGCCCCGGAAGGCCCGCAAATAATTCCTTGGTCTCCCGTATAATTTTTAAAATCAACATAGGGAGAAAGCGCACTGTTAAGCACCGATGATTCGCTATACGATACCCCGTTAAATCCGCATTTGTCATCGTCGTAATCTCCCAAGCAATGCGGTCCGGTATCTCCCGGGTCTGGATATTCTCCATTTCCTGAAATTGCCAAATTTATGGCTTTTACATATTGATTTATGTCCGATATTCTTTCTGAATTTCTGGAATCTATTCTTACGCCATTATACAAAACAAGAGCGACAGAGCTCAACAATCCCACAATTCCGATGACAACAAGAAGCTCCAAAAGAGTAAAAGCCGCGTTTCTCTTTTTTATGACAAAACGCCGGGAAAAAACCAGTTTCAAGTTCATATTTTAATTTTCAACCTCTTAAGTACGCTTCTTCGCGCTTTTTCTTTCACGTATTATCGGATAAGAAAATTATCAATGGCCTACATATGAACATCCTGTTATGGTAGCGCCGCCCCTCATTTCATGTGAAATACCGATTCCGCAAGAAGCGTCTGCTCCTTCCATAAGCCATTGGATGACAATTGTTTTGCAAAAATTATTCGGACGCTCAGAACAAAAATAGATATATCCTTCGGAGCACTCCTCCGGGGCTTCTCCGCCAGGAAGTCCGCAGACCATGGCTTTATTGCCGGCATAAGTTTTCAAATCCAAATAAGGAGAAAGGATATTATTCAGCGTCTCCGATTCGGAATAATATGTCCCATTAAGTCCGCATTTGTCATCGTCGTAATCTCCCAAACAATGCGGTCCGGTATCTCCCGGGTCTGGATATTCTCCATTTCCTGAAATTGCCAAATTTATGGCTTTTACATATTGATTTATGTCCGATATTCTTTCTGAATTTCTGGAATCTATTCTTACGCCATTATACAAAACAAGAGCGACAGAGCTCAACAATCCCACAATTCCGATGACAACAAGAAGCTCCAAAAGAGTAAAAGCCGCGTTTCTCTTTTTTATGACAAAACGCCGGGAAAAAACCAGTTTCAAGTTCATATTTTAAAGATAGAAACGTTTTGAAAATTCAACAAATTATTTTCTCGCCAACGCTTTTTTAACCGCTTCTTTTATGTTCTCAACTCCCATTCCGAATTTTTCCAAAAGTTCATCCGGCTCGCCGGATTCCCCGTATCTGTCGCGGACTCCCACAAATTCAATCGGCGCTGGAAATTCTTCAGATAAAATTTCCGCCACAGCCGAACCCATACCGCCATTAACCTGGTGTTCTTCAACGGTAACTACGGCTCCGGTTCTTTTTACGCTTTCCAAAATCGTATTTTTATCCATCGGCTTAATTGTGTGATTATTTATTACCTCCGCTTTAACCCCCTCTTTTTCAAGTTCCGCCGCGGCCAAAATCGCATTATGAACGAGCGGACCGCAAGCGATTATTGAGACTTGGGAATTTCCGCCCTCCGGCGACCAAAAAATTTCCGCTTTTCCTATTTCAAACGGAGTTTCTTCGGTTGTCATAACCGGAGTTTTTTCACGCGCGAATCTTAAATAAACAGGGCCTTTGTATTTTGCTGCCGCAAGCGTCGCTTTTTTTGTTTCTATGGAATCGCACGGCGCGATTATGACCAAGCCAGGCAAACATCTCGTTATGGCGATATCTTCAAGCGCCTGATGACTCATTCCATCAGGACCTACTGAAATCCCGGCATGAGCGCCTGCAATCTTAACATTGGCTTCGTTCTGCACGGCCCCACGAACCTGGCACCAATTCAATCCCGGACTAAACACGGCATATGTCGCCAAAAAAGGCACTTTTCCGTCAAGGGCAAGGCCAACCGCGACATTCATCATATTTTGCTCCGCAATGCCCATTTCAATAAATCTGTCCGGAAACGCGCGCATAAATTCGGCGGAACGCGTTGATTCCGAAATATCGGCGCAAAGCGCAACGACATTCGGATCGTCTTTCCCCGCCAAAACAAGCCCTTCTCCATATCCAAAACGGGTTGGGATACGCTCAATTTTTTCCTTATCCAATAAATTCTGGCTCAGTTTTAAATTTTGATTTTGCATGATATTAGACGGTAATTTTATATTTATTCATAATCACTTTTTATTTTGCCGCAAAGAGACCTTAATTGCGCCAGCGCTTTTTCCGCTTCCTCGGGTTTTGGCACTTTGCCGTGCCAAGAGCAATCGAATTCCATAAAATCAATTCCTTTCCCGGGAATCGTATGGGCCAAAATCATAACCGGTTTTTCAAAAACAGCTTTCGCCTCGTTGCAAGCGTTAACAATCGCTTCTATATTATGCCCGTCAACTTCGATAACGTGCCAGCCGAACGATTCGTATCTTTCGCGAAGCGGTTCTTTCGGCATAACGCTTTCTGTGTATCCGTCTATCTGAATATTATTTCTGTCCATGATAAAAGTGAGGTTGTCCAAATGCCATTTTCCGGCAAGCATAGCCGCTTCCCAAGTCATACCCTCGTCCATTTCGCCGTCGCCAACAAGACAATAAATCTGATGTTTCTTTTTGTTCATTTTCGCGGAAATAGCCATGCCAACCGCTATGCCCTGACCAAAAGCCAAAGGTCCGGAACTGTTTTCTATCCCCGGAAGCGCTTTTCTGTGAGGATGTCCCTGCAAACGGCTGCCCATCTTGCGCAATGTTTTTAATTCTTCGGTCGGAAAATATCCGGCGCGAGCCATGGCCGCGTATTGCACAGGACAAATATGACCATTGGATAAAATAACCCTGTCGCGTTCTTCCCATGCCGGATTTTTCGGATCATGTTTCAACACTTCAAAATAAAGCGCGGTAAAAACATCCGCCATGCCCATAGGACCGGCAGAATGTCCGGATTTCGCTTCAACGAGCATATTGATAATATCCTCGCGAATTTGCCTTGCGGTATCGTCTAAGGATTTTAATCGTTCATCGGATAAATACATGATATATTTTTTAATTTATTAATTTATTTCTTGTAAATTATGCGTTCTTTAATTCTTCTACGGCCATTCCTATATCCTTTGCGGAAAAAATATACGATGCCGTAACCAAAATATCGGCTCCGGCCTCAGCGGCTTTTTTAGCGGCTTCTTTATCTATTCCGCCGTCAACTTCTATTATAGCAGACGGACAATTTTCTTTTATGTGGATTATTTTATCAAGGCTTTCTTCTAAAAATGTTTGCCCGGCCAATCCGGCGCGGACTGACAAAATTTGAAAAATATCAACTTTTTCGTAAAAAGGCACGAGTCTGGTCCACGCAGTGTCCGGGGCTATGGCTATTCCGACTTCTTTTCCGGCTTTACGGCATTTATCCGCGACCAAAAAAGGGTCTTTCGCGGTTTCAAGCTGAAAAATAATCCTGCTAATCGGCTCTATAAGCCAATCTTCAACTTTTTGGTCAATATCGTTTATCATCAAATGCGCCTCCAGTTTTAGAGGCGTTTTGATATCGGCTAAATCTTTCGGATTATGCCAAATAATATTTTGCGTAAAAGTGCCGTCGCAGACGTCTATCTGCGCCCATTCTGAATACGGCTCAATTAATTTTATCTGCCTTTTAACTTCCTCAAAAGATTCTGCGTTGATAGCGGGTATTATTTCCATATTGAAAGATTATACCACCCCGCCAAAATCCGCGCGAGGCAAAAAAAGCCCCGTTCTGCGAAACGGGGGCTTGTTTGGCCAATGCCATGCTAAAAAAATCTTTTGATAAGAACTATGGTGCTGGCATTGTACAGCGGATTTTCAAAAGGGAAAATTTTCTGTTCAATTACTCCCGAAAAGCCGTTGCTATTCGTGGCATGTATAATGCTGTTCCCGCCAACAAAAAGAGCGACGTGCCCAATATACAATTTCTTTTCCGGAAATAAATCATGTCTGTAATGGCCCCTTTCGCCTTCAAAAAAGACAAGGTCTCCCGCTTGAACATTTCGTCTTCCGCAAACCTCAAAACCCTGCCGATCCGCCGCCTGAAGAATCGTTGAACGAGGAATCTTTATGTCAGCTTTGGCAAAGACGGACTGGATGAAAGAAGAACAATCAAATACTTTATTCTCAACGCCAAGCTCATCAAGATATGCCCCGTATTTGTAAGGACTGCCGATAAGACGTTTCGCCTCTTCTACTACTATTTCAATCTTTTTATTCTCCATAAAGCGTTCCTCCTTATTTAAAAAACCAATTTTATACAAGCTTACACTCTTATTGAAATTTGTCAAAGTTTAATGTATCCTTGTATAATTAAAGCCGGCGTAGCTCAGTCGGTTAGAGCATGGGACTCATAAACCCAAGGTCAGTGGTTCGATTCCACTCGCCGGCATTGTACGATTGAAAATTTTTGCGGCTGTAGCTTAGCGGTTTAAAGCGCTTCCCTGTCACGGAAGAGACCGTGGGTTCAAATCCCATCAGCCGCGCTTAATTAAAATTCCCGACATAAAGTCGGGAATTTTCCGTTATTGCTGCAGCTTACTGCAGCTTAATATTTCTTGACCAAGACAGTAAAAGAAGGGGCCTCAAAATTAAAAAATGAAACTTTTTTTAATTCCTGGCTCAACGCCTCAATCTCACAAGGGTCGGATGAATAAATTTTCACAAAAGGAAAACTCACATCGCAATGGTCGTCGCAAACAAAAGCGGCAGTATCAAAATCTTCTAAGATAACCTTGCTTTTTGCTCCGGCTTTTTGTATGGCGAGTTTTACGGCTCTTGTAAAATCCTGCCGTGTTTTTTGCGGCAAATTTTTTGCCCCATGAATTTCAACAACCGAAACAACTTCGTTTTTCGTCATATTTCCGCTCTCCTTTCTCCCGTCTAAAATCTCAAAATAAACAAATTTATTATTATCAACGTCCTGTTCCCTTCTGTCTTTTATCACAATGCCAAAAAGAAAACAAGAAAGGCAGGTTAATGTTTAACCTGCCTCAGAAAATCAAGCGTTAAGCTCTACGAAAAGCTTTCAACCGGACCTTTATCAAAAATTTAAGATTTTTATAGCCGGCAAAAAACATAATAAACGGCCAACCGTAGATTTCCTTGTATTGCCGGAACAAAAATTTTATCTGACGCGGGTCCTTAAAGTCTGATAAAAAAATTCCGCTAGACTTTTGAATCAACCAGTAAAAACGGAATTTTGTGATTTTGTTGAATAAAAATAGAAAGAAATTAGGCGGAGGGATGAGGCAGACTTTCGGTATTGACCTGTTGTAATCTTCGGCTCTGGCATGTTTTATTTGATAATAAAGCACCCCTGTTTTTCGGTACCACCAAAGAAAAATAATAAAAGCAAAAATCATCAATATTTCCATTTCTATTTCCCCCTTTTTTTAAGATTCAACATCAGATTTTATCTAAACTAATTTTTACCGCGCTGATAAAAAATAATCAAGTGCTTGTTTATTTGGGAAAAAACTGTTATATTTTAAAAATAAATTTATCGCGGGGAAGTGTAACGGTTGCACACGAGGCTCATAACCTTGTAGTAGTAGGTTCAATTCCTACCCCCGCAACACAACAACAAAAAACATCCGCTTGCCGGGTGTTTTTTGTTGTTGCTATTGAGGAACTAAGCGCGAAGAAAATACCACTTCAGGCGGAGAAAATAAAATAGAAAAAATTTATTAACCTATTCATTATAGGAAGGGGAAATCATTGTTTTTATTTTGATTTATATATACTCCACTTCCTTCAGCGCTTTTTCATAAAGCGACAAAACCTCCTTGGCTTCATCTTGAGTAAACTCATACGCTTCGCCTTCAAAATCTATATTCTTCCGCACCTCGTGAGCTCTCCACACATCATAAATTCCTTTGAATTTATGATGGTCTATTTTTGAAAGCCTTTCGCCGAAAGTTTCTCCCTGATACCCTATTTTGATTATTATCTCATCAATAATATTATCCGCCTCAACAACCGCCCATTTCCAATCCTCCGGGTTTTCCGAGTCCCGAAGTCTTTTTACTTTATTCCATCTTTCAATCCTTTCCTGCGGAGAAAAGTCCGCCGTCCTTTTTAAAAGTTCCGCTAATTTTGTTTTTCTCATTCTGAAAAGCATAAGCAGGACGCACAAAATTCCAAAGAAAAGGATAATGGAAAGAACCACCGAAAATATTTTTACCTGAGAAAAAGAGCCGAAACGCTTCCATTCTCCGGTCGTGAAGAAACGGTTTGATTCTTCAAAAAAAACCGAGATGCGATAAAAAATGTATTCCAAATTCAGATAAGGTTTCATAAAAACAAAAGATAAATACAAACAAGACGGAAAGAACAAAATAATTTAAAAATTCTCTTCAAAAAATTTGCCTAAAGAAAATAATCTTTCTTCTTCAAACCACGGAGCCATAAATTGAACGCCTATCGGCAATTTTTTCGCTCCAATTTCCGCGTACCCGCAAGGCAAAGAGATTGCCGGAACTCCGCTTAAATTTGCCGACACGGTAAAGATATCCGCAAGATACATCTGTACGGGGTCTTCTGTTCTTTCTCCAAGTTTAAAAGCCGGCGTAGGGGTTGTCGGACTCAACACGACATCAACATCGGTAAAAGCCCGGTTAAAATCGGCTTTCATCAAATCTCTGGCTTTTTGCGCCAAACCGTAATATTCGTCATAATAACCGGACGAAAGAACGTATGTTCCAAGCAAAATCCTCCTGCGCGCTTCCCTGCCAAAACCTTTTCCTCTTGTTTCTTTATAGCCGGCCAAAAGATTTTCTCCGGATTTTGAAAATCCGTATTTTATACCGTCGTATCTCGCGAGATTTGAAGAAACTTCGGCTGGCATAATTACATAATAAATTTCAAGCGCGTATTTCAAGCTCGGCAAACTGATTTCTTTTATTTCATATCCTGAATTTTTGAAAAACCCTATCGCTTTAAAAACATTTTCGGAAACGAAGTTATCAATGCCTTTGTTTTCACCGGATAAATTGAAAAATTCTTTTGGTATTCCTATTTTCAGCTTTTGACTATCGTCCGCCGGCCGACGAATCGATTTTCTGTTTTTGGTTTCTTCACTGGTAGAATCCATCGGGTCGCAATCTCGTATGGCGTTAAAAATTATTTCCGCATCTTCCACGGTTTTCGTCATCGGGCCTATCTGGTCCAAAGAAGATGCCATGGCAATAAGTCCGTGTCTTGAGACCGCTCCGTAGGTCGGTTTAAACCCCACAATTCCGCAAAAACCGGCCGGCTGCCTTATTGAACCGCCGGTGTCGGAACCAAGCGCGGCAAGACACATCTGGCTGGCGACCGCGGCGGCGGAGCCGCCGGAAGACCCGCCGGAAACTCTTTCTCCGTCATAAGGATTTTTGGTCGCTCCAAAAGCGGAATTTTCGGTTGAACCGCCCATGGCAAATTCATCAAGGTTGGTTTTTCCTAAAAATATGGCGCCTTCTTTTTCAAGCTTATCAATAACCGCGGCATTGTACGGCGCTTTGAAATTTTCAAGAATTTTCGACGCGGCAGTGCACTTTTTTCCTTTTATCAAAATGTTGTCTTTTATCGCCAAAGGAATCCCGGTCAATTCCGAAAATCGCCCTCCCTCTTTGATTTGCTCGTCAATTTTTTCCGCCTTCTCCATTACATCGTCAAAAACTTCCAAATAAGCGTTGATATCGCTGTTTCTTTTCTTGATGTTTTCAAGATAAAAAACGGAAAGTTCCCTGCTGGAAATTTCGCCGGTTTTTAGAAGTTCGTGCGCTTTTTTTATTGAAAGTTCGGATAAATCAATCTTCGTCATTATCAAAAACTTTTTTAACCTTAACAAACCCTCTCTCTTTCTGCGGCGCTTCTTTCAAAAACGTTTCGCTGTATTCGGCTTCCTTATGCGGATTCTCGTCTTCTCTTAAAACGTTCTTAAGTCCCGCGCTGTCCCCGTTTTCGTTTTCAGCCGAGATAATCTGCAGTTCACCCGGCGCTTGTTTTAATTTTGAGATGAACGTCACGATATCATCCAAATTTTTTTGGAGCACTTTCAACTCGCTGTCAGGAACATCCAAACGGCCAAGTTCGGCTAATTTTTCCAACTCTTTTTTCGTAAATGCCATGTTTTAATATTACACGCGCAAGGAGATTATTAAAAGCATCCGCTTCGAACCTCTGGAATATTCCTTTCGCGACACGCTCTCTTCGCTCCAGCGGCTCACTCGCTCGTCTACGGCGAAAAAAATTTTTTGTTTTATAAATTTTAACAAAAAATACCAATCTTTTTTCGTCTTCGAATGATCTTGAAAGAAATATTACCGAGGTTCGCTAAAAACCAGTAGGGAGCAGAATGTTTCCTCTGAGCGGATTGTGTAGGCGTTTTGGCATGGTCCCCGCCCTTGGCGGGGCAAAACGCCGGAACCCTCGGAGTCCCGCGCTGGCGGGACGAGAATGAGCGAAGGGAAAACATTCTACTCCCTACTATCACAACAAAGAAAGAAACTCTTTTTCACTTAAAATTTTTACGCCGAGCTTTTTCGCTTTATCAAATTTTGAACCCGGCTCATCGCCCGCCACCACGAAATCCGTTTCTTTTGAGACCGATTCGGAAACATCACCGCCAATTTCGCGTATTTTGGCTTTTGCTTCCTCTCGCGGCATAGAAGAAAGAGAACCGGTCAGAACGAATTTTTTGCCGGAAAATTTCCCTTTTTCCCTCGGCTCATACGGCTCAATTTCCACGCGTTTCAGTAAATTTTCCAAAAAATTTTTATTCGCGTTTTCCCTAAACCAATCAAAGACGCTTTGCGCCACAACAGGCCCGATATCTTTTACTTCCTGAATTTCTTCCAAAGCGGCATTTCTGATTTTTTCTATATTTTTAAAATGATCCGCCAAACTTTGAGCGGTTTCTTCGCCGACATGCTGAATGCTTAAAGAAATGATAAATCTGGGCAAAGAAATTTTTCTTCTTGATTGAATCGACTTTACGAGGTTGGAAGCTGATTTCTCCGCGAACCTTTCAAGCGGAGCTATATCGCCTTCTTTAAGGTCAAAAAGGTCCGCCGGATTTTGTATAAGCCCGCTGTCCAAAAGCGCGTTTATTATTTTCGGTCCAAGCCCTTCTATGTTAAAAGCCGGCCGCGAGGCAAAATAATAAAGCGTTCTTCTTTTACGCGAGGGGCAATTTTTATTTACACAACGCAGATTAACTCCGTTTTTCCCCGTCCCGCTTTTATCGGCATCGCGTTCTATTTCTTTTCCGCAAACCGGACATTTTTCAGGCATATGAAAACTTTTTTCCTTGCCTGTCCGCAATTCCGTCAAAACTCTTTTTACGTCGGGGATAACGTCTCCCGCCCTGCCGACAATAACGGTATCGCCTATTTTTAAACCCAGCCGTTTTATCTCATCTTCGTTATGCAAAGTCGCGCGGCTTACAACAACTCCTTTTATGTCCACGGGCTTTAATATCGCAACCGGAGTAAGCACGCCCGTGCGGCCAACTTGAATTTTTATGTCTTCAAGAATCGTTGCCGCCTCTTCTGGAGGAAATTTGTAAGCAATCATGTAGCGTGGAGCTTTTCCGATAACCCCCATTTTTTTCTGCAAATCTATTTTATCAACCACAACAACCACGCCGTCGCATTCAAATGGAAGCCTCTCGCGGTCTTTTGTCCATTTTTTATGAAAATCAATAACGCTTTTTGAATCCGCGCGGACTTCGTTGCGCTCTATTGTTTTAAAACCCAACATCTTCGACAAGGCGTGTTCTTCATGGTGATAAACCTGACCAAAGTCGGAAAAAATTCCGTAAACGTAAAAATCCAGCCGGCGCGAGACGGTAATTTTTGAATCAAGCTGGCGGATGGAACCGGCGGCCGCGTTTCTGGGATTCGCAAAAAGAGGCTTCCCTTCTTTTTCCAGCCCGCGGTTAAGTTCATTAAAAACTTTTTTTGTCATTACCGCTTCTCCGCGAATTTCCATCTCGCCGTTTGCCGCAAGTTCCAAAATTCGTTCTTTCTGAAAAAATAAATTTCCGGATTTTTCAAATTCTTTTTTCTCGGGAATCCTTAATCGTAAAGGGATCGCGTTTATTGTTTTTAAATTTTGAGTCACGTCTTCTCCCGTTTTCCCGTCACCCCGGGTGGAACCCAAAACAAAAATTCCTTTCCTGTACAAAAGGCTTACTGCAAGGCCGTCCATTTTAAGTTCACAAAAATAATCAATTTTTTCGCCGGGCGCGAGTTTTTTTATTCTTTCTTCCCATTCCAAAAATTCCTCTTCTCCAAAAGCGTCGTTTAAAGAGAGCATCGGAATTTTGTGAGGAACCTTCGCAAATTTTTCAAGAGGCTCTCCTCCCACTCTCTGGGTCGGCGAATCGAAAGTGATAAATTCGGGAAATTTTCTTTCAAGCTCTTCCAGCTCGTTTTTTAAAGTATCGAATGCGGCATCGGAAATTTCAGGATTATCCAAGACATGATAAAAATATCTGTGTTTGTTTATCAGTTCTTTAAGTCTTTCTATCCTTTCTTTTGCTTCACTTTTATCCATGTTTTACAAAAACGCCGGCAAAAAATTGAAACTTATGTCCAAAAAAATGCCAAAAGAGAGCCGAAGACAAGAAACGGGCCGAAAGGAATTTTGCTCTTAAGCCCGTAGCCTTTTTTAAGCGAAATCAGCAAAAGCCCGATTATTGAGCCTACCCAAAACGCGAACAAAAATCCGAAAAATACTTTTTCAAATCCCAAAAACCAGCCAAGACCTAAGGCGAGCTTGGCATCGCCAAAACCCATCCACTTTCCTTTTGACAAAAACCAAAGGACGGCAAAAAAACCGCCAAAAAGAAATCCCGCTGACAAATCCAGAAGAAAATCGTAGAGGCTGAAACTTGAAAAATAAATCATGTAATTAAAAGCGAGCGCGTTGAAAAACCAAACATAACCGTTCGGAATTATAAAATGAAGAAAATCATAAACCGCGATAACGATTAGGATTGAAACAATAAGCCAAAGAAAAAACACGATCCCAAGCAAATGGAAATTGGAAAATTGATTGAAAATTAAAAATTTAAAATTAAAAATCAGCAGGAACAACAGCCCCGTTATTGTTTCTAATATCGGATACTGCCAGGAAATTTTGCTTTTGCACCCCCTGCATTTCCCTTTTTGCGCCAAAAAACTGAAAATCGGAAAAAGCTCCTTCCACTTTAATTTTTTTCCGCAGGAAAAACATTTTGAATTTCCCCAAAAAACGCCCTCGCCGGTGCCGCGCCTAAGTATAAGCACATTCAAAAAACTGCCTATGACAGACCCGAAGATAAAAACAATTATGCCAAGAACAACATTATTCATATTCTAATTTTACCATATCTTTTTTATTTCTAAACACGGCGGCATAAACAGAAACCCAGCTCCTTATAAGGGGGCTGGGTTGCCTGTTTCAATGCAATCTGAAAGGAATTACGGAGTTACGTCGTAGCAAGCATCAGTTCCTGCACCATCAGTCGCATCGCAGTCAGCGTCGTTTCCGTCAAAACCGAAGTCAGCTGAAGGAGACTTATCTGCATCATTATCAAGAGCAGCATTAGAAGTATCTTCTAGGACCGCTCCAAGATGGTAATAAAGACAGTTGCCCGCATCAGCCACGGCGCACGCGCCTCCAGCGCTGCTATCCAAATTATCATAAGCATAGCCTGCGAGAGAGCTAGGGTCAGTCGGAACTACAGCTATATACGTAGGAGCAAGAGTAGACAATGCATCCGGATAACCAGTTTCAGTGGCGCACGCTGCGTCATAACAAAGCTCAAGCGCCAATTGAATTTGTTTTAAGTCCGCAATTCTTCTAGCATCTCTTGATTTCTGCCTCGCGCTGTTCAATGACGCCAAAACTACTGACGCCAAAATACCAATGATGGCGATAACCACGAGGAGTTCAATTAAAGTAAAGCCCTTATTTCTTTTGCTAAACATTTTTTAATTCGGTATTAAGTTAATCGACCTTTTGGTTAATTGCTTAATTACAAATTCATTATAACGTTTCTGACTTTATTTTTCACGTTTTGTTGTGGATAAGTTTCTTTGCAAGACAACTCCGCATTATACCGCCATCGCGATGTTGTAAATCGGCACCAAAACAGAAGCCAGAAGAAGCCCGACACCGACGCCCAAAACAACGGTCATCGCCGGCTCAATAAGACCTATCATTGTTTCAAGAGCGTCGTCCATTTCTCTTTTATAGAAACCCGCCAGCGTTTTAAATATAAAATCCAATTTCCCTGTTTCTTCCCCTATTTTTATCATCTGTCCCATAAGAGGCGAAATTTCATGATACCTGGAAAAACTTTCGGAAATAGTGGCGCCTCCTTTAACCGATTCTATCGTATCTTTTAAAATCGCCCTGTAAATCGGGCTCTCAACCACATCCGATGTTATTTCCAAAGACCTTATCATGCTCACGCCTCCGGTAATCAAAGTTTCCAGGTTGTCGGCAATACGGGCAAGATAAAGCTTTTGGTATAAAGTTCCAAGATAAGGAATAGAAAGCTGGAGAGAAGCGACTTTAAGACGGCCATCGGGTGTTTTTGAATATCTCCATAAAAGGAAAACTCCTACTGCCAAAAAAAGGAAGAAAAAAGCTCCGTAATTTCTCAAAATATCGCTTGTGTACATTACCGCTTTCGTGTAAAGAGGAGCCTCCTGCCCGCTTTCTTTAATAATATCGGTGAGTTTGGGAATAACAACAACCATCATTACCACAATTACACCGATAAAAGCGGCAACAACGAAAGCTGGATAGATAAGCGCTTTTTTCGCTTTGCCTATAAGTTCGGCATTGCGTTCCAGATAATCAGCCAAATGTTTGAAAATTTCATCCAATTTTCCGGATTCTTCCCCTGTCTTCACCATGCTTACGTAAAAATTAGAGAAAACTTTCGGATATCGCGAAAGCGCTTCCGCGATCCTTGAGCCGCCGCTTATATCCACGACAATGCCATTTAGAACCTCGCGCATAGCAGGATTTTCAATTTCGGCAGAGAGAAGTTTAAAAGCGCTCAATACTGAAACTTTCGCCTCAAAAAGAGTCGCTATCTGTCTTGAAAGCATCACTATATCTTTTCTTTTCACTTTTTTAAAAGAAAAAATATCCTTGTCAAAAAAAGGAATCCTGCTTGATTTTGAAACAAGGGAGATTACTATCAGGCCTCTTCTTTGGAGAGAACTTAAGGCGATTTCCTGGCTTGACGCTTCCAGTTCGCCTTCTTTAATTTCTCCGTTAGGCGTTGTCGCTTTGTAATAAAAAAGCATAGAAAATCAAGAATTTAAATCAACGAGCGCTTTGGGATTTAAAGAAAAAGCAAGCGCGTTGTCCATGCTTATTTCACCGCTTCTCACAAGATTCAAAAGTGAACTATTCAAGCTTATCATCCCTTCTGACGAACTCGTTTCTATAACTATATCTATCTCGTGCGTGCGACCTTCGCGTATCAAATTCCGAATCGCCGTGTTTGCTATAAGAAGTTCGTACGCGGGGATAAGCCCTCCGGAAATCCTCGGCACAAGCCTTTGGGAAAAAATGCCAAGCAAACTTCCCGCAAGCTGCAGGCGAATCTGGTTTTGCTGGTCCGCCTGGAAAGAATCTATAATTCTGTCCACGGTCTGGCTTGCGTTGTTGGTGTGAAGCGATGAAAAAACCATATGCCCGGTTTCCGCCGCGGTTACGGCAATTGCGATACTGTCCGGATCTCTCATCTCGCCTATCATTGCCACGTCCACGTCTTGACGGAACATGGCGCGAAGGGCGCGCGGAAAATCTTCCGCGTCAGTCCCCACTTCGCGCTGATCTATTGTTGATTTGTCTTGTATGAATAAATATTCTATAGGATCTTCAATCGTCACAATATGCTGATTCATTTCATGATTTATTATATCTATCATCGCGGCAAGGGTGGTTGATTTACCGTGCCCGGTAGGACCGACTACAAGGAAAAAACCTTGTTGCTTTAAAGCAAATGTCCTTAAAAGATCCGGCACATTCAGGTCTTCAAGATTTTTTATTTCGGAAGGAATAAAACGCATCGCCAAACCCATGTAGCCTTTCTGCCTGAAAGCGTTACATCTGAAACGAGCTTTATTCGCGGCATTATACGCGAAATCCAAATCTCCTTTTGCCAAAAGTTCCGTTTTTTGACTTTCTTTTATCATGGAAAAAACGATTCCTTCTATCAATTCCGGCGTCATCATCGGCTTCTTTACCAAAGGAACCAGTGTTCCGGAAACCCTCACGGTCGGGTGCCTGCCAACGGAAAGATGCAAATCAGACCCGCCTGATTCAACGACGGAAGTAACCAAATCATTAATTTCTTTTAAATAATCGATTGAAGGCATCAAAATAATTTAAGAAGATAAAATACCGATTATAAAATTACAATTTTATATTTTTGTTCCAAAATTTCCGTTTTAAGCTCTCTTCCTCTCCAATACCGACTTGATTTTTTCGACAACTTCAGTGGGCGTAAAATTCGCTTTTACGATGTAATCCGAAGCGCCAAGCTTTATTCCTTTGTCTATATCGTCTTTTTGCCCAAGATTGCTTAAAATGATTATCGGAAATTTTCCGATAATACCTTCCGTCTTAAGCGCTTCTAAAAATTCCAGACCGGTCATTTTCGGCATGACAACATCCAAAAGCATGATATCCGGCCGAAATCCGCCTTTTAATTTATTCAGAGCGTCATCCGTGCTTTTTGAAGATTCCACACTAAAGCCGGATGATTTGAACTTTACCGAATACATGTCCAAAAGAAAATCATCGTCGTCTAAAAGGAAAACCGTAATTACCTTATCCATTGTTTTTTCGGACTCGGGCGAAAGATCGCTTGCGGTTGTGTTTCCTTGAGACATAATTTTATTTTTGATTAAGAGTGCCGCCGTATCATCATATTATTTCCCTCAACTGTTCAAGCCCTATGGTGCCGTCTAAAACCTTTAAAATTCCGTCTTGCCTCATTGTTATCATCCCCTGGCTGAATGCTTCTTTCATTATAGCCGATTCTCCCGGATTTGTTAAAATTATTTTTTCAAGTTCTGGCGTCATCGACATAACTTCAAAAATTCCGATCCTCCCCCTGGTGCCTCTTGGACACTGCGCGGAAGGCAAGGCTTGATAAATAGTATCGGGGATTTCGACCTTTTCCCTTACTCCGGCAGGCATTTGCTTTATCTCTTCTTCAAGCATAGCCCTTACTGTGCCGGAAACTTTTACTCCTTTTTTTGATTCGGGACAAAGAGTCCCGACAAGACGCTGAGAAATTGCCGAAATCAAAGTTGCCGGAATAAGAAACGGGTCAACTCCCATATCTATAAGACGCGGAATAACGCCGGTGGCGGTATTCGTGTGAAGCGTTGAGAAAACAAGGTGACCGGTCAAAGCAGACTGCACCGCCAGCCGCGCTGTTTCTTTGTCTCGTATCTCGCCAACCATGATTACATCCGGGTCTTGCCTTAAAATTGACCTTAACCCGCTCGCGAAATCATAACCGATCTCCGGCCTTACCTGCGATTGGCTCATTCCTTCCAAATTATATTCAATAGGATCTTCCAAGCTCACAGCGTTGCTTTTTTCCTTATCCAAAAGATTGAGCATCGCGTAGAGAGTGGTAGTTTTTCCGGAACCGGTGGGACCGGTTATCAAGATCATTCCATAGGGCTTTTCAAGCCCTTCTTTTACCATTTTTAAATTTCTTCCCAAAAGACCGACTTCTTCCAATTTTTTGAGCCCCTTAGTGGCGTCCAAAATTCTTATCACTATTTTTTCTCCGTAAAAAGTCGGAAAAGTGGAAACGCGAAAATCAATCCTTTTACCGCCGACGCCCGCCTCAAAACGACCGTCCTGCGGTTTTCTTTTTTCGTCCAATTTCATGTTAGTAAGAATTTTTATTCTCGCGACAACCGCCTCGTGCACTTTTTTCGGCAAAGTAAGACTGGTGTACAAAACGCCGTCAACCCTGAACCTGACTTTCAGCCGGTCGTAAAGCGGTTCTATGTGTATATCCGAAGCTCTTCCTTCTATGGCATGCCTTATGATAACGGCAACCATTTTTGTAATCGGCGCCTCTTCGGTGGAAGTGGCCATTTCTTCCGCCTGTTTTATGTCTTCCGGCAAAGTCTTCTGCGCGATAACCGATTCCAATTCATCAAGAATTTTTACTGTTTCGCCGCCAAGACTTTGATAGCTATTCAGGGCGTTTTTCAAATCAGTCGAAGAAATCAGAAACAGCTTGAACGGCATATTCAATTTCGAAGATAAAAACTGAAGAGCTTCTCGGGCCTCCATATCGTCCGGATTTACAATCCCCACTTCCATAACTCCCTCTTCAACGCCAAGCGGCGCGAATTTGTAAAAACGAACGGATTCTTCGGGGATATTTTTTATTATTTCAAAAGGTAAAGTCAAAGAACCCTCCACTTTTTTTATCGGCAACCCGAAAACTTCGCTTTTTGCCTTAGTTATTTCATCTGCGGAGATATTTCGCTTAACAAGAATTTCTTCAAGGTCAGCCCCTGTTTCGTCGGCCTCTTTTTTGCTCTTAAAAAGAAGGTCATTGGAAATAATATTATTTTTTACTAAAACTTCTCCAAAAGTCATAAAATAAAAAATTCAAAATTACTGTCTTGCAGTTTGTAATAGGCGAATCGCGGAAATTTATTATATCCCATTCGCGGGAGCGAAAGGATTTTCTCTTCCTATTTTGTCAGGGTAAGGAATGACAGGCGTAAGATCTTTAAGCGCTTTAAAATCAGACCGGCCAAAAAATCCAGTATCAATCTCTATGTTTCTTATGCGCGTTACTATCTCGACAAAATCCTTGCCTACTATACTTTCGTCAGCAAGAATGGCCGGAGAACCAAGATTTATTGAATCGATTGAAGGCAAAGCCACGGAGCCCGAAGAACTGCCGCCTTTGAAAAAATTCGCATAAATATAGTAGCTAGCCACAGCCAAAATCGCCAAAGACAGAATAAAAATTAAATTGCGTTTATTAAACATTTTATCGGTTTTTATTTTTTGAAATAAGCGTTGGCGGTCATGGAAAATTTATGCACGTTGGTTTCGCCACTCTCGGAAGAAAATTCTATTCCCGTAATATCCATGAAACGCAGACTGCGCTGTATCTCGTCAAAAAAAGATTTAGCCGCCGGATAAGAAGCCGAAAAAAACATATTTACCTGTAGCACAGAGCGGCTTTCGCCGCCATTTTCTCCGGGCAAATTGCTAGCGGCCTGAGGTTTTGATTCGGCCTGGGTCTGAAGCTGTTCTATAATCACTCCCGACGCCGACGCGATATTTGAAAGTTCCACCATAAGTCTTAAGCTATCGGCGTTTTCAGGCACCATCTTGGAAAGACGCTCCAAATTTTTCGGGTCTATGGAATTATATTTATCCAAAAGTTCATCTCTTATTTTTTTTGTTTCGCGCGATTCGCTAAGCGCCGAATCAAGCGCAGCCTTGTGCGTTTTTAAAGTTTTTATTTGGTCTAATGCCGGTTTCGTCCAAGAAAGGAAGACTCCGACGGCGGCCAACAGCATTATTATTATTGTAATTCCTCTGCCCATGTGTTTAAGATTTAGATCATTATCATTTATTTATCTCTTCGCTTATTACCAAACTCAAGGAAAAAGACACTTCACCTTTTTCCGTCAAATTAAAATTTGAAAAAGAAAAATCTTCTATGTTTTTATTTTTATTGAAAACATCCGATTGCTGAGCCAAAGCCTCATAATTTTTAGCCTTCCCCGAAAGCTGCACTTTTATGCTATTTTGCTCTCCTTCGCTTGAAACGACTTTTGTTTTTCCTTTTTCATTTCCTACCGCTTTGCCGTAAGAATAAGAAAAGTTTGAAAAATACACATCCTTGACCGTCGTCTCTTCAACCAGCTTAAAAACCCTCGTCGGATAAAGATGATTCCCCAAAAGAGCGCCTGCGTCGGGTATTGAAAAAGAAAGATTCTCCATCTGCGCTATAAGAGACAATTCAAACGCAGCCTTTGCCCTTTCCAAAGAAGCGGAAAGATCGGTTATCTGCTGGCTTATCATTCGCTTATATAAAAGAGATCCGCCGAAAGCCAAAAGAGAAATAGTCAAAAGAAAAACCGAGATTTTCATTAAAAAACCGGAGCTAACCTTGCGGTAATAATCTTTCCCCGTTGAAAAGGAACTTTTTGGCATGAAAGATATTTTTCCGGAAGTTTCCATAAAAATTTTTACAAATCCCTCATCGCGAGACCTGTTGCCACCGCGAACACAGGGCTAATTTGTTTTATGCTTTCCTGAAGGAAAAGCGGGTATTCTGTTTTTGAAAAAGGGTCGGCAAGCGAAACTTCAACTCCCAAGTTTTTCACCGCCATATCGGTTATTCCCTTTAGAAGCGCGCCGCCGCCGATTAAAACAATTTTACTCACTGAATTCCCGTATTTTCTTCCGTAAGCAAGCGACATCTGTTTTGATTCGGCAAAAATAAAACTTAAAACAGTTTCCATTACATTCACGAATTCGCGATACTCCGGCCTCGGCGAAAGACCTATCTCCTGTTTCATCTCCTCCGCCCTTTCAAAACTTATTTTTAATGAATTGGCGATGGCGGTTGTTATCGCCTGTCCTCCTTTGTCGACGGCATGTGTCATTCGCAACGCTCCCTTATCTATAACGCTTATCTTTGTAGACGAAGCGCCCAAATCAATCAGCATAAACGGAGCTGTCTGTCTGAATATGGAAGAACGCCACTCGCTAAAAACTTCTATCTCAAACGCTTTAACTTTCATTCCGGCTTTTGAAATTATATGCTGATATTTCATAATCACTTCCCTTTGAATCGCCGCAAGAAGCACTTCAACCATCTGTTTTTTTTCTGTTTTTCCTCCGGAAGAAAGAAGTTGTTGTTCTTCCTCTCCTGTTTCATCCGAACCCGCGTCAAGAACCCACCAATCAAGGTCAACTTCGTTCAAGGGGACCGGAATATATTTTCTGGCTTCAAAACCTATCATCTCATTCATATTCTTTCCTCCTTCCACCAAAGGAATTTTTATCGTAGTCAAAAAACTGCTTTTCACCGGAATAGAAACAATCGCGTCTTTAGCGCCCGCTCCCGATTCTTTGGCCAAATCCATTATCATGGAAACCGCCGCTTCCTCTGAAAGTTGAGCGTTCTGCCCTATTGGACGATTCGCGTACGGCCCGGTGGCAAGTTCTCCGTATGTTTCAAGGATCGCTTTTTCTTTTTCTTTTTTTAGCTGAACTATTTTCACCGATGAACTGCCGATATCAATACCAATAACTCTTTGGTCTTTCTGCCAAAATTTTAAATCAGGGGAAAGTGTCTTACCGAATAATGTAAAAGCCATCGCATCTTTTTGAATTTAAGATTATTATACCATATAAAGAAAACGAAATATGGGCATTGTGAAGCAAGTTATCCACACATTTTTGAATATAATTTTCCCTGAAAGATGTTTTGGCTGCGGGACAATCGGTTTCTTGTTTTGTGAAAAATGCCGGCAAAAAATTAACGGCCCGAAGATATCAAAATTCGGCGAAATTGAAGTATTTAGCGCGGCTTCATATCAAAACGATGGGATAAAAAATGCCATCAAAAATTTAAAATACAGATATGCCAAAAATACCGCGGAAGCCTTGGCAAATATAATTATTGAAAAAATAATTTCACCGGAAATTTTAGAAATAGAAGACGATGATATCTTGGTGCCAATTCCCCTTTCCCCAAAAAGAACGAGAGAAAGAGGGTTCAACCAAGCAGAGCTTATCGCAAAAATTCTATCGGACAAAATATTTATAAAGATGCGCGGCGATATCCTCTATAAAACAAAAGAAACCGAATCGCAAGTGGAAATAAAAAATCGAGATGAACGGCTGAAAAATTTAGCCGGCGCGTTCGTCGTAAAAGATTTTTCAGCCGTTCATGAAAAAACAATCTTTCTAATTGACGATGTCTGCACAACCGGCGCGACTTTATACGAAGCCTCAAAGGTTTTAAGGCATGCCGGCGCGAAAAAAATTATCGGAATCACTGTGGCGCGAGGGTAAAAAATGTGTTAGCGTAAAAAAACATGGAGGCGTGGCTGAGCGGCCGAAAGCAGCACACTGCTAATGTGTTGAGGGGGAAACTCCTCCGCAGGTTCGAATCCTGCCGCCTCCGTACTTCGACAGGCTCAAATCAGGAATCTGAATTATTTGTAATGATTAAAAAAAGACAAAAAGATGTCTGGAATAAGGTTTATAGCAAATATACTCCCGCTGAATTACCGTGGTTCAATCTAAAATTTCCGAAAGAAGTAACAAAATGGATTTCCGCGCTGGATAAAAATACTACGATGATAATTCCCGGCTGCGGTTTCGGAGACACGGCTGGCGTTCTTTCCAAAATGGGTTTTAGAAAAATAATGGGTACGGATATTTCTAAAAAAGCGACAGCCGGAGCAAGAAAGAGATTTCCAAAATTGAAATTTAAAACAGTTGAAACCGAAAAACTGAATCAAGAAAGATACGCCAACGCAAATATTTTTGATTGGCTTAATTTTCATCATATCAACAGAAAAAATATTCGTGCTTACTTATTTTCATTACAAAAAATATGTAATACTTTGATTCTTGCTTATATTTTTGAACCAGAATTAGGCAAAAAAAGAAATTCTTACATAACAGGTGAAAAAGTCTATAATCATAACCCGGCGGATGTTATAAAAATACTGGATAAACTTACTCAAAAGAAAAAACTCACGTTTGAATTTAAGATAAATCCAAAATTTGGGAATAAAAAGCATAAAGCCGTAGCTTTTATGTTCATAAAATAGAGGCGCGAAGCCCTGCCCTATTTTTTCGTTTTATTCATTTTTTCCAAAAAATATTCTATAATCTAAACATGACGGATTTACCGTTTCTTGCTTCGCAAAGTTATTGGATTTTATTTCTAGTCGCCGCGTGGACCATCCCATGGAAAGGCGTCGCTTTGTGGAAAGCGGCCCGGTTCGGCCAAAAGTGGTGGTTCATCGCTCTGCTCGTTTTAAACACTCTGGCGATTTTGGAAATAATCTATATCTTTTTCGTAGCAAGGAAGCAAAACCAGGAACTTATAAAAACTCTCTGATATTGCCCTAGTCAAGATTTTGATTTAGGATTGTTCTCGAATGTAATTCGGGCTTTTGCAGATATTTATAAAAACACGTTAAATTTGAATTGGTGAGCTTGGCGGAGGCGTGGCTGAGCGGTTGAAGGCGGCGGTCTTGAAAACCGTTATGCCGGCAACGGCATCAGAGGTTCGAATCCTCTCGCCTCCGCCAAGCTTGTGAATTTCTCTCAAATAGCCAATGTTTGAATTCCTCATAAATTTTTTCGTCAAAATAGTTGAAACTGGAGGCTACCCCGGAATAGTCTTTTTGATGGCGCTTGAAAGCACGGCAATGCCCTTGCCTAGTGAAGCCATAATGCCTTTTGCCGGATTTCTGTGGTTTCTGGGAAAAATGTCTTTCGGCTGGATAATTTTTTTCAGCACAATCGGCAGTATCATCGGTTCTCTTCTCTCTTACTTTATAGGCTTTTATGCCGGAGAACCGTTTATTAAAAAATTCGGAAAATATTTTTTAATAAACGAAGAGCACCTTGAAGCAACCGAAAAATTTTTCAAAAAATTCGGCAGTAAAACGATTTTATTCAGCCGCTTTATTCCTGTAATAAGGCACCTGATTTCCCTGCCCGCGGGAATCGGCAAAATGAATCTGCTGAAATTTTCCTCTTATACGATTTTGGGGGCTGGAATATGGAACGCGTTTCTTACTTATCTCGGCTACTATCTAGGAGAAAACTGGGCTGAAATAAGAAAATTCAGCGAAATTATCGATATTGCCATTATAATTTTAATACTAGGAACAGCGGTTTTTCTAATAATGAGAAGGGTAAAAGCGCGGGCTAAAATCAATACTTTATAAAAGGGGTTGACTTTTGCCCCAGACCTGCTATTGTAGAATTGTACTTATTCCACTCTCTTCCTTGCGCGAATAGTTATACGAGGCAGGAAAGAAGTCTAGGAAAAGTGGTCGTATTATATTCGTGTTAAGGAAATTTATGGCAAAAAAACTATACGTAGGAAGCTTGTCGTACGGAACAACGGATGACACCCTGAGAGACGGATTCTCCCAGGCTGGAAACGTTGAATCGGCTGTTGTCATCACTGATAAAATGACGGGCCGCTCAAAAGGTTTCGGATTCGTGGAAATGTCCACAGACGAAGAAGCCCAAAAAGCCATCGAACTTTTCAATGGAAAAGAATTTGATGGACGTACGATAAACGTCAGCGAAGCCAGACCAATGGAAGCTCGCCCACCGAGAAGAGATTTTGGTGGAAGCAGAGGCCGTGGCGGATTCGGCTCAAGAAACAATTCTTTCTAAATTTTTGGAAAGATAGTTAAAACAAAAACAACCTCTGCTCAGAGGTTGTTTTTGTTTTAACGTTTTTCGAAACAAATCACCAATTCAATTCAAGCGCGCGGTCAGCGTTGCCATACCGGCCTGTGGAAATTATAGATCCTTCACCGTCATATTCCGCGCTGCAAGTCGCGCCATTATCAAGACTGCAGGAAATAGTGGCCGTCAGCCCGTCGTCGCACCCGATGGTTGTTTCCTGGTTTACCTGATAAAAACATTCTTCGGCGCCGGCATCGGCCGCGTAAAAAGCCACGACAGACTGTCCTGATTGTATCGTCATTTTTATCTGCTGGAACATCAAAACAGACACGCCAAGCCCGATACTCAAAAGCATGCTTAACATAAGAAGAGAAAGAAGAATAGAAATAGCTCCTTCTTCTCCGCCTTTCCTGTTTAATTTAAAATTCAATGCCAACCTCCGAAAAAAAGTTTTTTTAACCATATCTGTCATGTTTTTATCTTAAAGCCACGGAACTTTGAAGATTAATAACATCCGATCCGCCGCTGCTTCTAACACCGGGTTCAAGTTTAAGAATTATAGTGACAAACGTCCTGTCTGGAGACGTATAGTCTCTTACATAAAAAGCTCCCGAGACTTTCACTGCGCCTTCCGGGGTCACATCAAAAACAGGGACAGTAGACGGCGGTTTATAAAAATAAAGCCCGACATCTCCAAATTTATAGACCAAATTTTCTCCGGCTGAATTCGTAATGTCCAAAGTAGACCCGTCTTCCGAAACAGAGTTTACGACGCTTGTCCTCAATTCCCTTGTTAAAAATTCCAGAGTATAACGTCCGGTTTCATAAAGGTTTTGGACTAAAAATACTTTGCGCTGAGTTTTGACCACGGAAATTGAAACAGCCGTGATACTCAAAACAAAAGCGCTGAAAATCGCCAAAGAAACGAGGGTTTCTATAATCGTAAATCCCGCCAAAAATTCAATATCCTTCTTTTTTAATGTTTTAAGCTTCATGCTTCAGTTTTAAAATTTTTATCTCCATCTCCACAAGCGGTCTTCCACGTTTAAAGTGTGCCACCCTGTCCGAGCCTGCCATCTTATTTCTGAGACAACCTTTATTTCATCGTTGCTTACCCGGGATAAAATTACCCTTCTGTAAAAAGGCGTGTCCTCTCCCTCCTCGTATTGATAAAGTCCGAAAGAATTTATTTTCAATGGCGCTTCCGGGTCCGCGCAAGAAGCGTCAATTAGCAAAATACTGTCATGAACAGGGCAATAAATTTGAGAGCTTCCTATCGGATGCGAATAAGGAGTGGTAGTACTGTACCATTCCCAGCTTCTCCAATCGCCGTTTGATTTTCTTATATCCCTTATTATTTCAACCCCCTCCTGCGCCAATCCTGAAGCGATAAGCCGCGACTTGCTGTTTTCAACGGCTTTTAGCGAATAATTAGTCATGTTGAAAACTCCGAATATTCCGACAATGGCGATGGACGTCGCCACAATAACTCCAACAAAACTCAATCCTTGATTTTTCGGATGACCGGAATTATTCATAAATTTTATTTTATTCCGCCAGAGGAGTAAGAATATCGACTCCTCCTCCGCTCTTTGCCAATACTATATTATAAGTTATATCCGAACCGCTTCCCGCCCACAGTGTTATGGAGAAACTGGAACCAAAGGGGTCTTCCGAATTGCCGTCAAAAAAAGTAGTCGGACGCGGCGGCTTAAAAAAAATATCAAAAGAAGAGGGCGGGTACTGATAAGAAATCCCCGAAGGCAAATAAACAGTTTCTAAAATATAATCCCCCGCGTCATATATGTTATTGCTGGTCGCGCATTCGGGAGACACGTCGGCATAAACAGAATAATAATCTCCCGACGAAGGAAAGATTATTCCGTATCCGCAATATTGTTCTTTTACGTCAATCCCGCTTATGGCCAAATTTTGAGCCCTTCTTATATCCGAAGCCAAACGCTGCGCAGCTTGGCTTAAATTGTATTTTTTTTCTCCTTCTTTATAATTAGCCGCGATGATTGCCGTTATTATAGTTATGACAGAAACCACGACCATAAGCTCAATAAGAGTAAACCCGATCCTCAGAAATCCGGCTTTTTTGTTTTTTGGCAACAGACTCATCATTGATTTAATTATACATCATCATAACAAAGTGCAAAAAACATTCCGGCCGCCGATAAGCGCAGCCGGAATGAAAGAATATCAAGCGTCGGTTGAATTGATTTAAAAAGGAAGTATTTCTTTCCAATTAGGAAGCGGCCATTTTACTTCCACTGTGCTTAAAAGCGTGCATGATTTTCCGTTTGAATCGGTGATTCTTAAGGAGACTTGTTTTGAGCCTTGGCTTAAAAATGTTGTCATCGGGCTTTGTTCTACCGAAGTTCCGGGGGAACCGTCTTGGAATTCCCATACGCGTTCAGTGGTGGAAGCTCCTTCGGTGACCGTTGAACTGTCCGTGAATTGAACGACATCGTCTTCGTTGGGCTTGAAAGGAAGCCATGTGTAGACAACGGTCGGGTATTCGACGTAATCCGTGGTAAAAGGAGTTCCGACAATCCAATCAGAATGGCCGTTATCGTCATTGTAGACTTTGACGCGCCAATTATACGTTTCTCCGTAGACGAGTTTGTCTGATTCGGGGACATCAATGACGAGAACCTGCTGTGTATTTATCGTGGGGCTTGGATATGAAAGTCCCGATTGGTTTCTGTCCACTTCAGGCGATAGAAAATCGCTGTTGTTGTCTACCTGCATTTGGAATCTTGATTCCGCTTTTTCAAGAGGGTCGGAATACGTCCACGAGAAGGTATGGCGGGCTATATTGCAATATGTGTCAGGACCCGGTTCTGATACAGAGAGGTCAGTAGCTTCCGGATCTCCGCTTGGAGGCACAAAAGAAGTATTAACCTGATATCCCGAGCCGTTGAAATTCACCCATCCGACGACATCTCCTCCCCATGCCCAGCCTGACCAATTTCCCGAAGTGTCCATAGTGGCGCCGTAGGCGCCGGGATTCTCTCCTTCATCATATGCCGCAGCCGACGGAGTAAAATTTGAAGTCCAGCGGGCGATGTCTTTGGAAATTCTAAGTTCGTCAATATAACCATTCACTCCCATATCTCCATTCCAATGCGCTCCGACTCTTAAATCATAATTGCCCGCGTTTATATTAGTTATAGAAGCATCGGTATAATCAGCGCCCAGCTGAACGCCGTTTACATACATGCGAATCTTTGTTCCGTTTCTCACAAGCGCCAAATGATACCAAGTGTGAAGCTGCGCGCTGGTCCAATCTCTCGACATTAAAATTACACTTCCGCTTTTATCGTAAGTGAAGTATAGCGTTCCGTCAGCGTGCCTCCATAAATTCCAGCCATCCGTGTCTGCCGTTCCCCTGCCTCCTCTTCCGACAAAATTTTGATGAGTATTTATTGAATTTAGATACACCCAAAAATCAACGGTAAAGTCTCCGCTAAAATCCCAATCGGAACTGTTGGGAGTAGAAAGATAATCTCCGCTGCCGTCAAAAGCGGCGCTGTATCCTCCGAATTTGCTCTGGCTGGAACTTCTCGCGACATTTCCGTTTGGCGTCATCACATGGGTGAAGGCCGAACTATTCGTCAACCCCATATCATCCATATGCAAAAGCAATTTCGCATAGCTGTCATTACCTCCAATGCCTCCGCCTCCTGCGGAAGGGTCTCTTAAACTAATCCATCCGTCCCAGCCTCCGCCGTAAGAAAGAGCTCTCGCCCAGCCTTCTATGGAAAGATTCTCATCTCCTATATCGGCCGGAGAATCAACTCTGGCATCGCAAACGCCCGATGGACAGCCTGAGAGATCAGCCGCGTTAAAAGTTATCCATCCGATATTTTCGGACCAGGCAAAACCGGAAAAAATACCAGTGTCCAAATTAAGATTCACTCCGTAGCTGGAGGTTCCGCCTCCGGTCAAATTGTTAAAACTTATCCATCCGATATTTTCGGACCAGGCGAAACCGGTGGTATTTTGCGCGCTTCCGGCTTCTGCAGGCTCCCAATTCCGCAAAAACATCACGGCGGAAAAAATAAAAACAACGGAGATTAAAACATTTATTAAAAAACCTAATTTTTCGGATGCCGATTTTTTTATTATGGAAAGATTCATTGTCTTTATTTTACGCCAGAAAACGATCAACGGCAAACCTGTTGTGGATAATAAAACATTCCGACCGCCGATAAGCGCAGCCGGAATGAAAGAATATCAAGCGTCGGTTGAATTGATTTAAAAAGGAAGTATTTCTTTCCAATTAGGAAGCGGCCATTTTACTTCCACTGTGCTTAAAAGCGTGCATGATTTTCCGTTTGAATCGGTGATTCTTAAGGAGACTTGTTTTGAGCCTTGGCTTAAAAATGTTGTCATCGGGCTTTGTTCTACCGAAGTTCCGGGGGAACCGTCTTGGAATTCCCATACGCGTTCAGTGGTGGAAGCTCCTTCGGTGACCGTTGAACTGTCCGTGAATTGAACGACATCGTCTTCGTTGGGCTTGAAAGGAAGCCATGTGTAGACAACGGTCGGGTATTCGACGTAATCCGTGGTAAAAGGAGTTCCGACAATCCAATCAGAATGGCCGTTATCGTCATTGTAGACTTTGACGCGCCAATTATACGTTTCTCCGTAGACGAGTTTGTCTGATTCGGGGACATCAATGACGAGAACCTGCTGTGTATTTATCGTGGGGCTTGGATATGAAAGTCCCGATTGGTTTCTGTCCACTTCAGGCGATAGAAAATCGCTGTTGTTGTCTACCTGCATTTGGAATCTTGATTCCGCTTTTTCAAGAGGGTCGGAATACGTCCACGAGAAGGTATGGCGGGCGGTATTGCAGTACGTATCGGAGCTTGGCGAGGAAACCGTAAGATCGATAGCTTTCGGATTGATATCCACCGGCACAAAAGAAGTATTAACCTGATATCCCGAGCCGTTGAAATTCACCCACCCGACGACATCTCCTCCCCATGCCCAGCCTGACCAATTTCCCGAAGTGTCCATAGTGGTGCCGTAGGCCTCTCCGCTATCTTTCAAACTAATCCATCCGTCCCAGCCTCCGCCGTAAGAAAGAGCTTTCGCCCAGCCTTCTATGGCAACTGTTTCCTTTCCTATTTTATTTGGCAAAGCGACTCTGGCATCGCAAACGCCCGATGGACAGCCTGCGAGATCAGCCGCGTTAAAACTTATCCATCCGATATTTTCGGACCAGGCAAAACCGGAAAAAATACCGGTGTCCAAATTAAGATTCACTCCGTAATCGGAAGTGCCGCCTCCGGTCAAATTATTAAAACTTATCCATCCGATATTTTCGGACCAAGCGAAACCGGTGGTATTTTGCATATTTCCAGCGTTTACGGATTTCGAATTTAGAAGAAACATCGCTCCCGAAAAAATAATCGCAACGGAGATTAAAACATTTATTGAAAAACTAAATTTTTCGGATGCCGATTTTTTTATTATGGAAAGATTCATTGTCTTTATTTTACGCCAGAAAACGGTCAACGGCAAACCTGTTGTGGATAATAAAAATACCAGTTTTTATTATTGTTTCCCGGGAAGAATCGCTATAATATTAAATACATGCAAACCGCGACGGACAACGGGCAAAAAGAAGAAAAACAGCCACAAGTTAAACTACCAATAGCATGGTCTGCCCTTGAGTACAGATACGTACCCAAAGGACCAAACTGGTTTTGGTTTTTAGGAAGCGGAACTTTGGCTTTAGTGATTACGGCAATTTTTCTTAAAAATTTTCTTTTAGCGGTATTCGCGGTTATCGCCGCGCTGGCAATAGCCCTTCAGGGGATCAGAAAGCCTAAAAAAATCAGCATATCAGTGGAAGAAAAAGGAGTAAGAGTAGAAAGCAAATTCTACGAATACGAGAAAATAAAATCTTTTTGGCTGGAAACGGAAAGGCCGGAGAAAAAAGAACTGGTATTTGAATTTAAAGGAAAAATGGTTAGATATATAAAAGTACCCTTGGGAAACGCCAACCCGGCAGACCTTAAATCCGCTTTAATAAAATTACTGCAGGAAAAAAAATACGAACAGCCTTTTTTGGAAACAATCACGGATATCTTAGGGTTGTAATATGCCTAATTAAAATTACGGACAGGGCATTTTATAAAATGCGCCCATAGCTCAACGGATAGAGCGCAAGCTTGCGGAGCTTGAAATCGAGGTTCGATTCCTCGTGGGCGCAAAATGAAACCGAAAATTCTTATTTTTTCTCTGGCCTATTCTCCTCTTTGGGGCGGAGCTGAAATTGCCGTCAAAGAAATTACTGACCGGATTGCGGATGCGGAATTTTTTATGATTACCAAAAAATTCAACACCGGAGACGAAAAAAAAGAGCGAATCGGAAACATAAATATTTTTAGAATAAATTCTTCAAAACTTCTCTTCCCTTTTAAAGCATATCTTGCCGCAAGAAAACTTCACAAAAAAGAAAATTTTTCCGCCGTATGGTCCATCATGGCAAACCGCGCCGGCTTTGCCGCGCTCTTTTTCAAATTCAATTTTCGCGAGATAAAATTTCTTCTTACGTTGCAGGAAGGAGACCCCGCTGAATACATAAAAAAACGCGCGGGCTTTCTCTGGATTATCATAAAGCCGCTTTTTAAAAAGATTTTTACCGAAGCGGATTACATACAAGCCATAAGCCGATACCTGGCCGATTGGGCGGAAAAAATGAATGCAAAATGTCCGATTGAAATCGTCCCGAACGGAGTCGACCTTTCAAAGGCTAAACCGAAAGCAGAGAAGCGAAAAGCGGACGAAACAATAATTATCACCACTTCCCGGCTGGTGCCGAAAAATGGCATCGCCGATTTAATTGATGCCGCAAAGATTTTAACTGAAGAAGAATGTAAGATTGAACTCCAGATTTTGGGCGACGGTCCCGAAAAAAAAGCTTGCGAATTGAGGATTGCGAATTACGGGTTGCGAGACAAGATAAATTTATTAGGGCATGTCCCGCAGGAACAGATACCTGAATATCTGGCAGCCGCCGATATTTTTTGCCGGCCTTCTCTTTCCGAAGGGCTTGGCAATTCTTTTCTTGAAGCAATGGCGGCGGGACTTCCGGTTGTAGGGACTCCGGTGGGCGGAATACCGGATTTCATCAGCGACGGAGAAACGGGACTTTTTGCCGAACCAGGCAATCCAAAAAGCATCGCCGAAAAAATAAAGATACTAATCAATGACCCTGCCTTAACTCAAAAACTTTCAGAAAACGGAAAAAAGCTTGTTTTTGAAAAATACGGGTGGAACGGAATTTCTCAAAAAATGTCAAAAATTTTATGGAACTTAATTCACTCCTGACAGAACACTTTCGTCTCACCGAATACCAAAAAAAGGCGCTGAAAAAACTCGGGATAAAAACCGCGAAAGAACTGCTTTGGCACTTCCCTTCAAGATACGAAGAGATGGGGGAGAAAAAAACAATCGCGGATCTTGAAGAAGGAGTCCGCGCCACCATAATCGGCAGAATTTCCAAAATAGATTTTGAAAAAACGTGGAAAAAGAAGATAAACATAGCCCACGCGTCTCTTGATGACGGCACGGGAATGGTAAAGCTTGTCTGGTTCCACCAACCGTTTGTGGCGAATCTCTTAAAAGAAGGCGACAGTGTGCAAATAAGCGGAAAGGTCCAAAAAAACGAGAAGGCCATGCCTGACGGCAGGCAGGGTTTTTATTTCGCCAATCCTGAATACGAAAAAGCGGAAAACAACCAGACCTCTTTTGACGCCAAAAACGGCAAAGCCGGGCTTTTGGCGATTTATCCCGAAACAAGAGGTCTTTCTTCAAAATGGTTCCGGATAAAAATTCAAACCGCGTTAAAAAAAATAGACATAAAAAGTCTACCCGATCCTCTTGAGAAAGAAATCCTTAACAAATATCATCTTCCTTCCTTAAAAGACGCCCTTGTTTACATTCACACCCCGAAAGACAGAAAAAACGCCGAAGCCGCCAGAAAAAGATTTTCCTTTGAAGAAATTTTCTTTATACAAATATCCAGACAGCAAAAAAGGAAATTGTGCGAAAAACTCCCGTCATTTGAGGCAAAAGCCGGGAAAAACGAAACAGACTCTTTTGTAAAAAATTTTTCTTTTCCTCTCACAAAATCCCAGCAAAAAGCCGCGGAAAACATCATTAATGATTTCAAAAAAGGAACGCCCATGGCGCGTCTGCTCGAGGGAGACGTCGGCTCGGGAAAAACTGCCGTCGCAGCGATAGCAACCTACATAATATTTAAAAACAAACTTCAAACCGCCTACATGGCGCCGACGGAAATTCTGGCGCGCCAGATTTTTGAATCGTTTATAAAATATTTCTCAAACACGGGAGCGAAAATAGGGCTCCTGACTTCGTCGGACTGCAGGAAGTTCCCTTCAAAAATACAAACGGAAACTTCGGCAAAAATACCGAAATCAAAAATGTTCAAATGGATTTCCGAAGGAGAACTGGACATTATCATAGGAACTCACTCGCTTATCCAGGACAAGGTGAAATTTTCGATTCTGGAGAAAGAAATCTACAAAGATAAAAAGCTTGCCCTGGTAATAATAGACGAGCAGCACCGCTTCGGCACAAACCAGCGCGCCGCTTTGATAAACAAAAAAAACGAAAGCGACAAAAACAGAATTCCTCATTTTCTCTCAATGACAGCCACCCCTATTCCCCGCACATTAGCGCTCACTGTTTATGGCGACCTTGATTTAACGCTCTTGGACGAAATGCCTCCCGGCAGAAAAAAAATAGAAACGGAAATAGTCGCGCCAAACGAAAGAGAAAACGCTTATGAAAAAATCCGGGAAGAAATTAAAAAGGGGCGGCAGGCGTATGTCATATGCCCGAGGATAGAACCTTCCGAAGAAAAAACGGCAAGCCTCATTTCGCTGAATATGAGGGCGGTAAAAGACGAATACGAAAAACTTTCCGAAAAAATTTTCCCGGAATTCATAGTGGGCATGCTCCATGGAAAAATGCAGCCCAAAGAAAAAGAAGAGGTCATGGAAGCTTTTGAGAAAGGAGAAATAAATATTCTAGTGGCGACGTCGGTAATAGAAGTCGGAGTAAACGTGCCGAACGCCACGGTAATAATAATAGAAGGCGCGGAACGTTTTGGCTTAGCTCAGCTTCACCAATTGCGAGGGCGCGTCCTAAGAAGCACCTACCAACCCTACTGTTTTGTCTTCACGGAATCGGGAACGCAAAAAACTTTGGCGCGGCTTAAGGCGCTTAAAACCGCGAAAAACGGATTTGAACTGGCGGAATATGATTTGGAATTCCGAGGTCCGGGAGAATTATCGGGCAAAAAACAATGGGGTATTTCCGATGTCGGAATGGAAGCGCTCAAAAATATAAAAATGGTAGAGGCGGCGAGGGAGGAAGCAAAAAATTTATTATCCAGCGACTCCGACCTAAAAAAATGCCCGCTCATTAAAGAGCGGCTTGAACAAGAAAATCTCAATATACATTTTGAATAATCCGATAGAAAGGACCTTACTTCCTATATTTAGGTGTTACCCAAAAACCCATATATTTCCCTAAAAGAAGACGTGTTTGGGAATCAACTCCGGGGATCGCTCCGAAAACTATTATCGTAAAAGGGATAAGCACCCACTGAAAAAACATATAAACAACATTGTAGAATTTTTTGCCATCGGGCCGCTTTGGTAAAAGCTTGAAAGAAAGAATCGCCGAACCGACAAGCCCGAGCATAGCTATTGTCATAAGCAATCTTGTTATGCGCGGAAGATTGTAGGAAAGAAGCATATTATTGAATTCCTGTCCGCCCAAAGCCAGAGGAAGCCACCCAAGCATAAAGATAAGCAGGGGGTTCGTGGACAAAGACCAAAAGCCTTCAATCTGCACAAACGCAAGGCGTAATTTTTGCGCAAGAGGAATTGACTTGTTTTTCAAAAAACCGAAAAGGATATACGGTACGTTTTCAACGCCCCAGGTCCAACGCCGCTGCTGTTTGTAGACATTCAAAGACGTACGCCAAAAACTTGGAGCCAAATTGGCGTCCATTGAAACCGGATAAGAAAGAGGAACCACGCGATAATCGCCGTCATAAAACAAAAGAAAATTCCAGAAGATCCGCGAGTCCTCGGAAACCATATTTTTCTGCCAATACCCTATTTCGTAAAGCGCCTTGAAAGGAATCGAATGAGACGAAAAAGTGGCAAGCCTTTCCGGACGTTCCTGCTGTATCATCTGCCAAAAAGTTCCGGAAGTGGCGACGACACGGGAAAGAGCCGGCGATTGCCAGATATTATTATTATAAAGAGGCACCGGCTGGTAAGAACTTTTATACGGCTTTTCAGCGGTAAGAAAATGCCAGGTCAGACATAAAAAATATTTCGGGTAAACGCGCGTGTCTATGTCAAAAGCCGATACTAAAACATCTTCGTAAGGTATATTATTTTTGTCCAAAATTTCTTTTCTTGCTTCTTCCGCGGCAAAGGCGATATTTGAACCCTTCCCCGCCATTTCTCCCGGAATATTTTTCGGATGTTTCGTTATCAAAAAATGAGCGAATTTATCTCCGTATTTTTCAAAAATTTTTTTCGCGTTTTCCGCGGCAGTCGCGCCCGCTCTTTCTTCGCTCGCCAGAATTATTATCATTTTTTCCTTGGGCCAGTCGGAATTCAAAATTGAAACAACCGCGTCTTCTATTACTCCGAAATCTTCTTTGTAAAAAGGCAAAAGCACCATCTGATAAAGATGCTGCCATTTCATATTCATAAGCCGCTTATGCCAATCCGTTTCAATATTGGATTTCATCCTTTGCCAGTTAGCGCGCAGATGCAATGAAAGATACGCGGTTTTTATCAGCCAATAGACGTCAAAAACGATTATAAAAAGCGCGACCCACACCGGCTTAAACCACGAAAGAAAGACAACGCCGATTATGGTGAACCACATCAAAAAACCAGGAAGCATTTCCAGAATTCTGTATATTATTCTGTCGTTTCCTGAAAGTTCCGAAGCGCGGCCGATTTTAAGATACGGCCTTTTATCCAAAACACCGGCATTCATCATTTTAATGTATCAAAAAGCGCTGGCTTGAGGAAGATACCAGAGAACGAACGCCATAACCGCGGCTCCCAAAAGCGCGACGAAAATAATCGATTTTTTCATAATATTTTTGGATGTGCCAGGACTCGAACCTGGAACCATCGAGGTATAAGCTCGAAGCTCTGCCAATTGAGCTACACATCCCCCCTTATTTTATTTCCTGACCCCCGATACTTTCATTAATTTTTCAAACTCGTCTTTTTCAATGCTTTCTTTTTCTATCAAAGTTTTGGCGACAAGGTCAAGGCTGGTTTTATGCTTCACCAAAATATCTTTGGCGCGTCTGAAAGCGTCTTTCATAAATTTACTCACCTCTTGGTCAATAAGAGAAGCCACTTCTTCGGAGTATTCTTTTTCCATTCCAATATCCTTTCCCAAAAACACCAAGTCTCCGTGCTCGCCCAAAGACACCGGGCCGATTTTATCGGACATGCCGTATCTTGTGGTCAGAGCGCGCGCGATGTCCGTAGCTCTTCTTAAATCATCGGACGCGCCTGTCGTGATTTCGTTAAAAACCAATTTTTCCGCGGCATACCCGCCAAGCGCCACCGCAAGCTCTTCAAGAAAATGGGATTTTGAATATAGATGCCTTTCATGCTCCGGAAGTTTTAAAGTATATCCGGCTGCCCTTCCGCGCGCCACTATGGAAACTTTATGCACGGGGTCGGCATTCGGCAAAGCCGCCGCCACGAGAGCATGCCCGGCTTCGTGGTAAGAAGAAATTTTCTTTTCATCAATGCTCAAAATATGGCTCTTTCTTTCGGGACCAAGCATTACTTTTTCAATTGACCTCGTAAGGTCTAACTGTGTAATTTCTTTTCTGTCTTCACGTGCCGCCAGTATCGCTCCCTCGTTCATGAGATTCTGCAAATCGGCTCCGGAAAATCCCGGAGTGCGTTCCGCAATTCTTTTCAAGTCAACTTCTCCGGCAAGAGGTTTTTTACGCGCGTGTATTTTTAAAATTTCCTCGCGGTCTCCGATATCCGGCAAATCCAGAACAACCCTGCGGTCAAATCTTCCCGGACGAAGCAGCGCCGGGTCCAAAACATCCGGTCTGTTTGTCGCCGCCATGACAATAAGTTTTTCATTGGGTTCAAATCCGTCAAGCTCCACAAGAATCTGATTTAAAGTTTGTTCGCGTTCGTCATGTCCTCCTCCGAGACCGGCCCCTCGATGCCTTCCTACGGCGTCTATTTCATCAACAAAAACAATGGCAGGCGACGCTTTTTTCGCCATGCTGAAAAGATCTCGGACGCGTGAAGCGCCCACACCAACGAACATTTCCACAAACTCCGAACCGGACATATGAAAAAAAGGAACTCCCGCTTCGCCGGCAACCGCGCGGGCAAGCAAAGTCTTTCCTGTTCCCGGAGCGCCCATAAGCAAAACACCTTTGGGAATCCGCGCGCCGATGTTTAAAAATTTCTGCGGGTTTTTAAGAAAATCGACTATTTCGCGCAGCTCTTCTTTCGCTTCTTTGACTCCGGCAATATCCTTAAACGCGACTTTTTCTCCTTTGTCATTGGGACCGATTACGCGAGCGCGCGATTGACCGAAATTGAAAGCTTGAAGCGCGCTGCTTTTTGCCTGTCTCGCTATAAACCAGAAAAAGACCAGAATAAAAACCAAAGGCAGAATGAAAGGCAAAAGATTGCCGGCCCAAAACCAGAACCCGGTCGGATTCTGCACCTCTATGCTTACTCCAGCGAGCTTCTCCGGAGATACCCCGTAATTTTTAAGAGTTTCGGAAAGAGAAGTTTCCGCTTCCTTCTTGGAAACTTTTTCAACGCCGTCTTTCAAAATAATATTCAAATTGTCTCCTGCAACCGATATTTTTGAAATACCGTCCGAATTAATCTGGCTGGCGACTTCGGACAAAGTCATGCTTTCTTTTTTGGAAAAAGATTCAGCCAAAAAAGAATATCCGGCGGCCAAAAGCATCAGTGCCAAAAGCGCCGTGATAAAATGACGCCCGTAATTGCCCATGTTCGGTTTTAATTCTTTTTTGGCCATAATAATTTTTTAAATTTGTTTTAAATATTATACTCCGTCTGATTGGCCCGTTCGGCCGGAAGAAAACAGAAATTTTTATTTTTTCCTCACTGCCAATTATAACCCCCGAACGCGTCAAAAACAAGAGAAAAACGAAGTAAAGTTTGTCAAACGAAATAAAATATTGTATTATTGACAAGTTAAACCGATGAATACTGAAAATAAAAATTTAATCCCCCGCTCGCCCATAGTTGTCATCATGGGGCATATTGACCACGGCAAAACCACGCTCTTGGATTTTATCAGAAAAACAAAAGTGGCGGAAAAAGAATCGGGTGGAATTACCCAGCACATTGGCGCGTATGAAATAGAATTGGACAAAGGAAAGGTAAAAAGGAAAATAACTTTTCTCGACACGCCCGGGCACGAAGCATTTTCAAAAATCAGGGAACGTGGAGCGAAAATAGCCGATGTCGCCGTTCTTGTTGTCGCCGCTGATGACGGGATGAAAGAACAAACATACGAAACCCTTGACGCGATAAAAAACGCCGATATCCCTTTCGTTGTGGCGATAAACAAAATAGACAAAGAAGGGGCCAACCCCGAACGAATTAAAAAACAGCTTTCCGAAAAAGAAGTGTATCTTGAAGAATGGGGCGGAAAAACTCCGGCAGTGGAAATTTCCGCCAAAACAGGGCAAGGCGTGGATAATCTTTTGGAAATGATTTTGCTTCTTTCCGACATGGAAGAATTCAAGACCGACCCCAACGCTCCGGCTTCCGGCTATATCGCGGAAGCGCACGTTGATAAAAAAAGGGGCGTTTCTGCGACTCTTGTCATACAAAACGGCAAATTAAAGCAAGGAATGCACGTGGTCGCCTCCGACGCGTGCGCCCCGGTAAGGATTTTTGAAAATTTTCTTGGAAAATCCATAAAAGAAGCATCCGCGCCTTCTCCTGTTCAGATAACGGGATTCAATAAATTACCCGCGGCAGGAAGCGAATTCCAAACTTTTGAAAACAAAAAAGAAGCGGAGGTCGCGATTGAAAAGTTTATCTCCGCTTCCGCGGGGAAAATCAATAAAGATCTTGGGCCGAAAATCCAAGGAGAACATGATGTTTCTATTGTAGCTCTCGTGCTTAAATCGGACGCAGGCGGCTCGGCTGAGGCGCTTGAAAAAATCGCGCAGAAACTAGGAAGCGATAAAACGACTATAAAAATTCTGCGTTCCGACGTGGGCGATATAAACGAAGACGACGTAAGGCTGGTATCAAGCGCCGGAGAAAACGCGCTGATAATCGGATTTAGAGTAAAACAAGAAACGGCCGCGGCGGCTCTTAGCGAACGCTTCACCGTTCCGGTTAAAATTTTTGACATAATATACGAAGCCGAAGACTGGCTGAAAGAAGAAATAAAAAAACGCGAGCCCCTTGAGATGAAAGAAGAAACGGTTGGCAAGGCAAAATTATTAAAAATTTTTAAAAACGACAAAACCAAAAAAATCGTCGGAGGAGAAGTGATTTCCGGAAAAATATTCCTGAACGCCAACATAAAAATATACCGCCGCGATTTTTTCCTGGGAGAAGGAAAAATAACGGAGCTCCAGCAAAACAAAAACAAAGCTGACGAAGTCAAAGAAGGACTGCAATTCGGGGCGCTGATTCAAACCAAGGCGAATATCGCCGAAAAAGACATATTTGAGATTATAGAAAAAATTCAAATCTAAAAAATGGCATCCGAGAAAAGAGCGGGAAAATTCGTTTCCCTCTTCACAAAACTGGTTTCGGAATTTATCGCCAGGCGAAATGTTGGAAATGGATTCGCAACAATCACCGGGATGGAATTTTCAAACGACTTAAAATCTGCTAAAGTATTTGTCAGTATTTATCCGGAAAAAGAAGAAAAAGAAATGCTGGTTTTTCTGGGAAAAAACCGTGGAAAAATCGGAAAATACGCCTCCGAAAAAACCAAAATGAGATTTCTGCCCAAACTTGAATTCGTTTTGGACAAAGGAGAAAAAAACCGGCAAAAGATAGAAAAGATTTTGTCGGCAGGGGTTTAAAAAAGGCCAGGTAGCCAAGTGGTAAGGCAAGGGTCTGCAAAACCCTTACACGCGGGTTCAATTCCCGCCCTGGCCTCAAGCCATAGAGCATTTGAAAACAGAAATTTAGCCATTGCTCGGGTGGCGGAATTGGTATACGCGCACGACTTAAAATCGTGTCTCGCAAGAGATGCGGGTTCGACCCCCGCCCCGAGCATAAACGGGCGAGTGGCGGAATTGGCAGACGCGTAAGGTTTAGGACCTTATGGGAGAAATCCTGTGGGAGTTCAACTCTCCCCTCGCCCATTGGATATTGAAAAATTTTAAGCGGCCATGGTTTAGTGGCAGGACGGCTCCTTGCCAAGGAGCAGGTGGGAGTTCGATTCTCCCTGGCCGCACCCTTCAATAAACTCAGGGTAAACAAAATGAAACTTTTGGCGCTCCAACCACGCTGGAAATATTTAGGATTTCACATACTTCGAAAGTTCAAACATCGTTACACCCCCTGCACAAGGAATGTATGGCCTTGATAATAGCGACAGCCGATTTTCGTTGAAAATAAATAATCTTTTGTTGGCCAAACAGAAGTCTTAACTAAATCTTGACTTTTTTGTTTGGCAATGTATAATGGTAGAGGAAAATCAAACCTTGAAAGGAGAAAAAAATGTCAGAAGGAGCCATAATTTTTGCGTTGGCAATATGTCTTTTGATAGGATTTCCTTTATGCCTCTTTTTTTGGCCGCGGCTTATGAATAAATGCCCGAGGTGCGGAAGCAGATTAACTTACACCAAAATTTCAACAGTTCCTGCTCCAGGCTTAGAAACACAGTTTTTGGGAATCCGCCAGAAACAAATTGAACATCTTTTTTGTATAAAAAGGCATGGACAGTAGCAAAAACCAGAAAGACAAAAATTCATCAAGCCGTTGGGCATAGAGCCCAGCGGTTTTCTTTTTTGGTCACTTATGAAGATTGTTAATATTATGGATTTTTACAGAAATAGATTTATTAAAGAAGATAAAATTCTGCTTTCTATCAGTGTCTCACGCAATACTGGAAGCACAGTGAACAGTTCACGACCAAGCCCTGTGCAGAATCCAATTTTGCATAGGGCTTTTGCTAATCAATTTTTTAAATTGGACAGCTATTGATTTTTATAACGTAATTGTTATGCTACTTTGAAATCTTTTGAAATCTGAAGATAACAGCTTTTAACTGAAATTTCCGAAATTCTCGCACCTTAACAAAAAAGGAGGGGCTATGCTAAACATGATAAGGAAACGGCTAGGAGCAAAGAAAGAAGAAAATTTGCCCGCGATGGAAACAAAAGAAAAAACATTTGAACAGATGAAAGTTGTGTGCAGAACGGCGAAAAATTTTATTGATGCCTTGGAAGAGCTTGAGGAATTGCATTTTTGCAAATGCGGAGAGCTGTTTCTCTGCCGCCACAAAAAGTGTCCGGAATGCGGAGAACCGAATCCGAAATACAGACCTTTCGCTGGCAAAGACCAGGAAAGGGCGGAAAACATGGCTGAAGCGGCGCTCGATAAACTTCGCGCCGCATGCAAAGCTTTATAGTCTTACCTCCACGGATACCACAAGCAGGAGCCCCGAAACGGAACTTATCCGAAGGGGCTTCTTTTTTTAATCTCAAAAAGACAAAAAATCTTTAAAATAAGCAGTTTTTTGCCCTATTTTTACTTAAACTCGCAAAAAGCAAGGAAATAAATTTTCTGCCAAAACTAAAGTTTCTGGTTTCCAAACGGGATTGACTTTTTTAGCGGATATGATATAATTGGGTCAGGAAAATAAAGGAGTTTTTTGAAAAAATATAAATCTCAAAAACGAGGAGGTATTGAATTATGAAATCAAGGATATGGAATAAACTGATTTCTTTTCTTCTGCGGATGGGATCAATAACATGGAAATGGCCCTCCTTTTTTCGAAAAAGAAAAGAGGATGATAAAGAAAGGGAAAAAGAAAATGACAAAGAGAAAAAATTAAGTATTGGAATAATTTCTTTTCTTCTGCGGATGGGATCTTTCTACCTTATCTGGAGGGGATGCCAAATAATCCCCGTGGATTCGATTTTCAAAGGAACATCTTACAGCGGCGGGTATATTGAATTAATTTTTGTCGTAGCAATAACATGGTTTCTCCCTTGCGGAATTTTTTACGGAGCCTGGAGAAATCTGCCCGCTGAACCGCCAACAGCAGGACTTATCACCATTTTTGGCATGAGAACTTGCTTATTTACGGTAAACGGCTGGACTTTTTTACCCTTATACCCTTTTCTCTTCGGCATAATCGCCTTTGACATGAGAGTCCGCGCCGAACAATTGCCTGAACAGGACGTAAGAACTCCGGATCAAGCCGAATCAAAAATTACTGGAGTAATTTCCTGGAAACCCGACCCGAAAAATCTTCGAAATTTTCAAAACGTGGGCGGAGCTAAAGGAGCGGTAGAAAATTTGTTTAACATATGGACAAGCACTATAAGACAATGGGCCGCTTCGCCCGAAGAAGGTCCTGCGGGTTATATGGAACTTCTGGCCGCCCAATGGGAAGCGGTAAACAGGCTTCTTAAAAAAATGGCTCCTATGTCTTTATGCAAGATTGATTCAGAAATTCCCACGATAGCTCTTTTCAGATATTTTGCCGAGCCCCGAAAACCGCTTACGGAAAATCTGAAAAAACTCTACTCAAGTGACGGAAAAAGCGAGGATTGGGCTAAGCTTGAAGAAAAGCTGAAAGAAAGCAAAAAAGAAGATCTGATAAAAAAACAGGTAGAAAACCGGGAAGAAGATATTGAGGCAGTCAGACAAGGCAAAGGAAATTTCCGGAAACCAGAGCTGGGAATAATTATTACACAGCTGGATATCGGAAAAGTCGTCCCGTTTGGAGAACTCGCAAAATCAATGGAAAAAGAGGCGATGGAACAGAGAGAAAGGGCTGCTGAAAAAGTCCAGGTATTGAATGTCAACGAGAGAAGCAGTGAGCTTATGGAAGCAGTGGTAAAAGACGAGAACGGAAAAACAAAAACAATACCCACCGGCAGAACAAGAAAACAAGCTGACGAGATTGTCATGATCCAGCAAAAAAAGATTCAAAAATCTGTCAAAGAAGTTCAAATCTCTTTAACGCCGGAAAGCCAAGACGCAATTTCTGCAATCGTTGGCGGAATCGTTAGAGCGGTAAAGGAGGTAAAAAATGGCTGATAAAAAAGAAAAGCCGGAAGAGAAACCGGTAGTTATAGGAAAGCTTCCCTCTTCGCTTTGGTGGTTTATAGTTTTAATTTGCCTTGCTGTGTTCTTTCAAAGGGCATACTTAATCCATGCAGCAAGAACAGGAGAAGAAAAAAGGAAAGAGAAAACACAAGCTGTCATTCCTCATTTCGCCAGCACCGGTGTCTTGAAATGGAAACATTCCGGTAAAATAAATCCGGAGCAACGACGCGAGGCGAACATAACGGTTGCCGCAAATCGGACGCGAACCGACATGATTCTGGAACGCAAAGGGGTGGGCAGATTTGAGGGAAAATCCCTTGACGGAATCGTGTATGAAGGAAGTTGGACGGGAGCGGACCGGCATGGCGGCAAGTTTAAACTGGTCTTTGATTCTCCAAACCATGCCATAGGCTGGCATGAAGACTCGGAGACAAAAGAAAAAATCCCCACTACCTTTTCACTTAATGGATAGCGAGGAGAAAAACCCAAAAGGGGTTCGTGTTAAACACGAACCCCTTTTTCTATTCCAAATAAATACCGCTCTTAATCACCAATCGGAATAATCCATGTAAGTGTCTGAATTATCCTCTTCGGGCGGATTCCAATAATAGTAATCGGCGGAATAATCTCCCGTTGCGTCATATCCGTAATCGTAATAAGTGTCTGAAGGGCTTTGCCCGAAAACCGTGTCCTGTAAAATCCGGATAAGCCCCCAAAAAGAAAGCAAGACAAAAAATCCTATAAGCCCGTATATCAGAAAATTTTTAGCCGATTTTCTTTTTTCGGGATTATTCGCCGTGGTGATGTATCTGAGAACTCCGAAAATAAAAACCACAGACGCGACAAGCCATAAAAGCTGTATTATCTGAAGCACGATGTCCGTGCCTCTTTCAAAAACTTCCTTAACAGAAGCTGCTGCGGCAAAAAAAGGCAAAAGAAAACAAACAGCGCACAAAGGCAAAAATACGGAGTACGATTTTATGTTTTTCCCAAAGGACATCAAAATGAATCGACAAAATTTTGAATAATCATAAGCACGCCCTGACTGGAAATCATCAAAGCCATTCCAATTAAACCCCACGCCAGATGCTGTTTCCCTTTTTTTCTCTTCTCTTCGTTATCGGCCGAATAAATCATTTCAACCACGCCATAGATAAAAACCATAATAGCCACCGCGAAAATAAAAATCACGAATGGCTGTATGGCTTCTTCTATAATGGTGTTTATAACTTTATCCATTATATGAGTTTTCGGTTATTAGAGGCTAATGTCAGGAAAATTCGGACTGCCTCCTGTCTGGATACCGAAAGTATCGGCAAAAATCTGGATTATTCCCCAGAAAGCGACCATAACGAAAATTCCGATAAGTCCGTAGATGATAAGCCCTCTTGCTTTCTTCTCATTCGCTTCATCTCCTCCGGCAGTAACGTATTTCACTATGCCCCACAAAAACACCGCGACGGCGAGAAGCATGAAAAGCGGAATAATCCCGTTCGCCAAACTTTTAAGCGTATCAAGAATAGATTCAAGGTCTGAGGCGGCGAAAGCGCAAAGCGGCGCAAATCCCACAATTGCCGGAATAAACGGAGAAAATCTGGATAATTTTTTCATATTATGATTTTTAATTGATAATTTTAATGATTCTTTTTTTCGACCTTATTTTAAAATTTGACTGCGATTATTAAAGTTTTTGCGCGAAATCCGATACTGCCGCCGCTATAGCGTAAGCGCCCAAAAGCACCGCCGCGCCGATTACCGCGTAATAAAAAGTGCTTCTAGCCTTTTTAAGCTGCTCAGTATCGCCGCGCGCCGTGGTAAAAAGAAACCCGGACCAAATTACCATAAGGGCCGCGATTATACTTCCTATTTTAGCGACAAGCGCGGTAATTTTTTTGACAATGACTGAAAAATCAGAAGTGCCTATGGGGTTTTCAAGCCCGGTACCCCCGCTACTTTCGCCAAAACCGACAGCCTCGCAAACAGCAAATACCGGCAGAAAAATCAAAACCGCCAGCAAAAACGCCGGAAACAAGCAGTTCATATTTTTATACAAGAATACTTTCATCTTCTCTTAAAATAATTTTAACCTAAAGCGAGCAGGAAGGAAACTGGTTCCACGATTTATACAGACTGAACCCGGGGTCAAGCAGAAAACCAAGTATCGTATTGATTACGGCGTAAGCCGCGAAAGCGATAACAATGCCGGTTGCCGTAAATTTAAAAATGTTTTTCCCTTTCTCAATTTGGCTTGAATTATCTCCTCCCGTCATAAAAATAATTCCCGCCGCGGCAAAAGACAAAACGGACAAAGGCAAAACTATATTAAAAGCAAGAAATTTTACAAGATTGCCCGCAAGCTCGGCAAACTTGCAAAAATCGCACGCAGGCTGTCCCGCGCCGCCGCAAGGCACTATCTTTGCCGCTCCAGCCAAAAGAGGAAACATCAAGAAAAAAACAGTCAAGATGTTTACTCCCAAAATTTTTATATTTCTCCCCATTGCTCCTCTATGTTTATTCCAATTTATCCATCTCTTCCGCCAAAAGGATTTTGGCGTCGCGGATTGCCGAAGAAACATTTTTCTTTCCGCTCACCACCGAATCAACCATGTTTTTAAAAATCAAAGAAACTGCCGAAGGATCGGGTTCAAGCCACGACTTTGAACGTATGGCTGCTTTGTAAAATGTTTCCATAAAAGGATTATCCTCAACTCCTTGTCCTGAACTTAAAAGGGCTCTTTTAACCGGAGGCAAATAAAGATTCTCTTCTATCATCTTTTGAACTTCGTCCGAGCTGAAAACCGAAGCCGCCAAAAAGGCCTTGGAAGCGTTTGCGGTCGATTTCGAAACCGCCATAACGTAAACACGGCCGAAAGTAGACTGGGTTGCCGAATCTTTGACCTGCGGGACTTGATAAACATCAAAATTCAGATGGGGGTTTTTACGGACAATTTCCCTCGCTTCGCTCGCGTATCCAAAATACACGGCAAGTTTTCCTGACACAAAAAAATCAATGTCCTCCGGCAGCGCCCTGTTCCATGAATAAGAAATCTTTGTCGGATTTGAAAAACTCGTGAAAAAATTCAAAGCGCTCGCCGCGGGGTCAACCGACGAGTCCCCTCTCTCTCCGAAAGAAAGCTTGTTTGTTTCCGGATCAATAATTTTATTCCCTGTCTGGAGAAGAAGGAGCGAAAAAACTTCTTTGGCGTTTTTTATGTTGGAAAATTCGCCCATTGCTCCGCCCGACTTCAAAATATTTCCCGACTCGTCTTTTTCCGTCATGGCTCGCGATTGATTTAAAAATCCGTCCCAGGTCGCCGACGGGTTCGCTATGGCGGCTTTTGAAAAAATATCTTTGTTCCAATACAAAACCAGGGGATCAACACAAAAAGGCATTCCGGCAATGCCGTCTTTTTTCATAAAAAGAAATCCGCTGTCTACAAAAGTATCCCGAAACGTCCTTTCGCTTAAAGATTCATAGGGTATAAAAAATGCCTTGCTTCCGTGCTTCAAAAGAAGGTCCTGAGGCAAAAACCATAAATCGGGGCCGGTGCCCGAAGCTATGGCATTAACAAGTTCGGTTTCGTAAGTGGCAGGGTCTTTTTCATAATATTTTATGGAAAAAGACTTTTGGTTCTCGGAATTGACCGCGTCAATTATCCTGCCCCACGAATCTTCGGAAAACACTCCCCACATAGTAAGGTCTGCGGGGGGTTCCGAACTTTGGCCGGGAAGCCACGGTAAAATTCCCGACAAAACGAGAAAAGATAAAAGAACCAAAGCTCCTATTGCGCCGTAAAGCGCTATTTGAAATTTAGACATATTTTTTAAAAAACTTTTTTGTAAACGCCGGTGTCGGGCTTTATAAACGCCATTCCGTAATGGCTGTCTCCGGCGTCAAAACTTTTTAGAAATTCAAAACCCGCTCCGGAAAAAAGCGCCCGCAAATCTTCTTCGCCGGTTCTCAGGCTTGGAGGAGGGCCAATGCCGACAACAGACAATTTCCATTCCACTGCCGCTATTTTTCCTCCGGGACGCAAAATTCTAAACGCTTCTCTTATCGCCGCTCCCTTATCTTCCATCTGAAAAAGCGAATTGGAAATCAGCACAAAATCAACAAGAGAATCCGCGAGCCCTGTGCCTTTTTCTTTTTCCAAATCAACGCGGCTGAATTGCGCATTGGTAATGCCTTCAACCAAAAGTTTGCTCTTTAACGCTTCAAGCACTTCTTTCTGTATGTCAAAAGTATAAACAATCCCGCTTCTTCCCACTCTTCTCGCCATCTCGCCCGTAAAATGGCCCGAGCCGCAACCAAAATCAGCAACCTTCATGCCGGGTCTCAAATCCAAATCAGCTATTATTTTCGCGGGATTCAAAAACATTTGTTTTCCTTTTTCTTAAATTCTAACACAAAAAAAGGGCGGAAAAACCGCCCGGGTGTGCATAAGAATTTAATTTTTCTAAAGGCAAGTTATTGATGCCAGCTTGTCCCCCTCTTTAAGGGTCATCACTTTCACCCCCTGAGTCTGCCTGCCGGAAACATGAATTTCCGAAAGATGAGTTTTGATTATCTGTCCTTTTTTGGAAATCGCGATAATTTCTTCAAGCTCCGGTTCAAGAACTTTCGCGGCTGAAAGCACTCCTGTTTTTGAAGTCACCTTCGCGGTTTTAATTCCGGAACCTCCCCTCTTCTGCAAACGGTATTCGCTCACTTTTGTTTTTTTGCCAAATCCTTTTTCGCTTAAGGTAAGAACATATGTGTCTTTTTCTTTGGAAGCTATCACGTCAGAACCCACAAGCTCGTCTCCCGCTTTAAGCCTGATGGCGCGCACTCCCGCCGCCTGCCTGCCCATCTGCCTGACATCGGATTCCTTAAATCTTATTGCCTGGCCTTTGGCGCTCACAAGAATCAAATGGTCTGATGAAGAAACAATCCGCGCCCATCCGAGCTCGTCTCCTTTTTGAAGCTTAATCGCGATAATTCCGCTCCTTCTTACGTCTTTAAACTGCGAAATCGGAACTTTTTTAACGACTCCTCTTCTCGTGACCATTGCCAGAAAAGTTTTATCCTCATTTCCGGTTTTCGGCATTACCAAAATGGAGGTTATTCGCTCTTCCGAACTCATTGAAATAAAGTTCATCGCCGATTTGCCTTTCGTGGCGCGCTTACCCTCCGGGAGCTCGTACATTTTTATTTTATACGCCTTCCCTTTGTCGGTAAAAAACATTAAATCGTCGTGAGTATTCGCCTGAAGAAGAATGCGCACCGAATCTTCTTCCCTCGTTGTCAGATCAATAACTCCCTTGCCTCCTCTTTTTTGAACCTTGTACGATTCCGGTTTTGACCTTTTTATGTACCCCCCTTCCGTCAAAACGAGAGTCACGGTTTCTTCCGGAATTATGTCTTCCTCGGAAATATTTCCGACGGCGCGCTTCATTACCTTTGTCCGTCTTTCGTCTCCGTATTTTTCTTTTATATCAAGAAGTTCTTTTTTGACTGCGGCCATTATTTTCTTCGGGTCTTTTAAAAACGCTTCCAATTCTTTTATCAGTTTCTTTTTTTCCGCAAGCTCGTCTTCCACTTTCCGCCTTTCAAGAGCGGCAAGCGCCTGTAAGCGCATTTCCAAAATTGCCACCGCCTGCCTTTCGGACAGTTTGAAATTTTTCATTAATCTTACGCGAGCTTCGTCTTTATCCGAAGAACTTCTTATGGTTTTGATAATTTCATTTATATGATCAAGCGCTATTTTAAGCCCCTCCAAAATATGCGCGCGGTTTTTGGCGACGTTCAAGTCAAATTTCGCGCGGCGTTCAATAACGACAAACCGATGCTCCAAAAATTTTTCCAGAATGGCCTTCAGCGAAAGCACCTGCGGCTGTATGCCGTCAACCAAAGCCAGCATATTGAAATGATACACTTTCTCCAGCTCGGTATGTTTATACAAAGCGTTAAGAATTTTTTGCGGGTTTGCCCCGTTTTTAAGGTCTATAACAATAGAAAGGCCCTCTTTGTCGGACTCGTCGCGCAGATCACGGATTCCTTCTATCTTTTTCTCCTGCACAAGGTCGGCAATTTTAGTGATGAGGTCCGCCTTGTTCACGGAATAAGGAATGGACGAAACCAATATCTGATACTGCCCTTCTTTCACTTCCGCTATTTCCGTTTCTCCCCTTGTCACCACTCCGCCGCGTCCGGTGGCATACGCCGCTTCAATATCTTTTTCATTAAAAATGATGCCGCCGGTGGGAAAATCCGGACCTTTTACGAATTGCATCAAATCTTCAACTCCGGATTTAGGATTGTCTATGAGATGGGCCGCGGCCGAAATGAGTTCCGCGAGATTATGAGGAGGAATATTGGTGGCCATACCCACGGCGATTCCGATAGTGCCGTTCATCAAAAGGTTCGGTATGGCCGCAGGAAGAACTTTAGGCTCTTTAAGCCTTCCGTCATAATTGGGAATAAAATCAATCGTTTCCTTTTCAATATCTTTAAGCATTTCTCCGGCAATTTTAGTCATGCGGGCTTCGGTATAGCGATGAGCCGCCGGCGCGTCTCCGTCTATGGAACCCCAGTTGCCTTGGCCGTCAACAAGCGGATAACGCAAAGAAAAGTCCTGCGCCATTCTTGCCATGGTGTCGTAAATAGCCATATCGCCGTGAGGATGATATTTGCTCATGGTATCGCCCACAACCGTTGCCGATTTTTTGAAGCGGGCGGAACTTGAAAGCCCGTCTTCGTGCATTACAGTCAAAATTCTTCTCTGCACGGGCTTAAGCCCGTCACGAACATCGGGAAGCGCGCGGCTCACGATAACGGACATCGCGTAGTCCAGATACGATTTTCTCATTTCCGCGCTGATATCCTGCTCAATGATTTTGGAAATCGGTTTTTCTTCCTCCGCGTTCTTATTTTTTTCTTCTTTCGGTTTCATTTATTTATTTTTGGATGTCCGGCGAAACGAATTCTTGCCGGAACAATTTTAAAATCACTCATCAAAAATATTCAGCTCTTTTATTCTTACCACGGTCTCTCCAATCATGTCTCCGACAACCGATATCGGACCTTTTTCCGAAAGAGCGCGGACGTTGTCCGAATTTTCATCGGCAAACCTGCCCGGAATAAGTTCAACAAAAAGCCATAAAAAAATCACTATCGCCATGCATCCCAGCGTCAAAAAGAACGCCGTTATCTTTCTCTGACCTTCCGGCTTTTCTCTTGTTTTTTCAATCCAATCCAGAATCCTCATGCTTTCTTCTATAATATAGGCGATAAAACCACAACATCGCTTTTATTCGCTTCTATGTCCTTTTTCTTGAAACTGAACTTTTCAACCGGCTTTGTATCGTCCTGCCCGATTTCTTTTAAAAATTCTTTAAGCTTTTTTTCGTCGGGCTTGAAATCTTTCGTTATATAATGCATCGGAATTATTATTTTAGGCTCTATCTGATTGATTATTTTTGAAGCGTTCTCCGCATCCAAAACTTCGTCTCCGCCCACCGGAATAAAAAGAATATCCACATCTCCCAAAATCTCGGCAACCTCCGGCCTTAATTCTTTTTCATTGAAATCGCCGAGGTGGCAGATATTAAGGTTCTCAAAAAGAACCGAAAAAATCGTGTTAAGCCCGTCTTTTTGCCCGTTTTCTTTATCATGAAAACTTTTTATTCCTCGGGCATAAATTCCCGCGATTTCGTATTCTCCGGGACCGGCGGCGACAAACGGTTTTTCTTTGCCTTCTTTTGCCGAGATATTTTCGGCGCCATTGTGATTGTCGTGGCCATGGCTGGCGAAAACTACATCCGCCTGGAAACGAGGCGACTTAAATCCCGACTTCTTTGAAGGCGGGTCAAAAACTAAAATCGTATCCCCTGATTGAACCTTAAAACAGGAGGCTCCGTAGTATGTGATAACCATGTTTTATTAATTAAATTATAGAGGATTATCGCAAAAAATAAAAGGGCTAAAAAATGGAAAACTCTTGCAAAAAACCGGCGCAATTACTATACTATTCCTCATGCTTACAGCAGAGAAAAACGTAATAAAAAAACAGGGAGGCTCAATGGATTTCCTTTCAAAAATCTTCCCTATGACCCCGCCGAAGAAAGGCGACCTCATTGAAGGAGAAGTTCTGAAAAAAAAGAAAGGGACGCTTTTTGTGGGTGTAAAGCCTTTCGGAACGGGGATAATTTACGGCAGAGAATACAACAACGCGCGTGAAATTATAAAAGCGCTCAAGACAGGAGACAAAATAACGGCAAAAATTGTTGACGCCGAAAACGAAGACGGCTATTTTGAACTTTCCTTAAAAGAAGCAGGACAGGAACTGGTATGGGTTGAAGCCGAAGAAGCAAGAGCCGGCCAGACGGTTTTTTCGTTGGCGCCGATAGAAGCCAACAAAGGGGGCCTTATTTTTGAATGGAAGGGTCTTCAGGGATTTCTCCCCGCTTCCCAGCTCAAAACCAGCCACTATCCTAGAGTCGAAGGCGGAGATAAAGATATGATTTTAGGAGAACTCAAAAAACTTATGGCCGAAAAACTCTCGGTCATAGTCATAGACGTAGACAAAAAAGAAAACAAACTCATTTTTTCCGAAAAAGAAACCGAAGCGGGAAAAATGAAAGACGCCATAGCCAAATACAAAATCGGCGACGTGGTGGACGGAGAAATAACCGGCGTGGTTAATTTCGGGATTTTTATAAAAATAGAAGACGGGCTTGAAGGGCTCGCTCATATTTCCGAACTTGACTGGGGTTTGGTTGAAGACCCGAACAAACTTTTTACAGTCGGACAAAAAATCAACGCGCAAATAATCTCCATAAAAGACGGCAAAATTTCACTTTCCGTAAAGGCGCTCAAATTCAACCCGTGGCAAGGCGCTAAAAACAAATACAAAAAAGGTGACACCGTAAAGGGCGTCGTCATCAAATACAATAAATACGGAACTCTCGCGAGCATAGAAGAAGGAGTTGCCGGACTTATCCATATTTCCGAATTCCCCTCGGAAGAAGAGATGAAAAACAAATTGGAGCTCGGAAAATCCTACGATTTCAAAATAAACCTTTTTGAACCGGACGAAGAACGGCTGATATTGTCATATCTGCAATAATCAAAGGAGGAAGATGTAATGTTCTTTATACATCGTATGCTTTTTGCGGATGACTAAGCCCCGCCACTTTTTGTGGCGGGGCGTTCTTTCAATGAAATCAGACTTTTCTTTCTCCTGAAATAATCTTCTCTATTTCGCTTCCAGCCGCCTTAAAGACTTTTTTCAAAGCGGTTTTTTCGTCCGGCTTGAATTTAGCCATCAAAAAATTCAAAAGTTTTTCACCATCGGGCTTTTTTAGTTTTCCTTTGGAGCCGGCGGGAATTATGCCGATGCGAACCCTCCAAAAATCTTTTGTTTTTACCTGACGCATTATTGATTCAACGCCCTTGTGCCCGCCGGAACCTTTCCCAAAAGAAATTTTGAATTTGCCAAAAGCAAGGTCAATGTCATCGTGAACAACAATCATCTGCTCCGCTTTCTTCTTCGAAGTAATGATTTTTTTTAGCGCCGAACCGGATTTATTCATAAAAGTTTCAGGAAGAAAAGCGGCGATTTTTTCCTTACCCGCTTTCCCTTCCGCGGAAAGCGAAAGATTTTTTTTATCTTCTTCAAAATCGGAAAAATCATTTACACGGCAAAATTCCATAACCGCCATCCTGCCGGTATTATGCCTTGTGCCTTCGTATTCCTCATCCGGGTTTCCCAAACCGACTAAATAAAACATATGAATTATTTTAACTCGATTTTTCTAAAAATCAAAAAGGCTCCGCGGTTCTTCACGCGCGGCGCCTTTATTCCAAAAACGGCAGGCAAACAATCAAATAACGAACCCCTCATCTTAAACCTCAAATTTTAAATCAAAATTTAGGATGAAGGGCGAGTCGCGCGTTTTTAAGGCGCGACTCGCCGTGAAAGAACTATTTCCTTACTATTTGGAATTGACCGTCATAACCTTTGTGCGATACTACATCGCCGCCCAAAGGAGAAACAACGGCCAGAATTTTTCCAACCATCTCCACATCAGCAGGATTATCCTTCTGGCACGAACCGCCAACAAAGAGATAATCCCCGTAGACGCCCAGTTGCAACTTACGGTCGCTTCCACTTGCGCGAACATCCGCTACGGCGACCGCAACCGCTTTTGACCACTCCAACCACTCTTTCGGCAAATCAATGACATAAATTCTACCACCAAAATAAAGGTTGGGGTGCGTTACCTTTACGGCGGCTTTAAGCGTTTCGCTCTCCTGATATTTTCGCTCTTGACGAAGGCGAGCAGATTCGTCAATCGCCTTTGCCAATTTTCGCAACCTTTCAACCTCCGGCAAAGGCATGTCTAATCCCCAGACATCCCCAAGATAATTATGGGAATTGTCTTGAGAAGTGACTCCTTCGTGACCAACAACCTTATCGGCCACTTTGCCAAAGAAAACATCTTCCCATCCTTCCGCAAAACGAAACCTGAAAGGCGAAGAAGATGTCCCTGTGGCTGAGGGGATGGATTGGATATTTACCCGACCGCTGTTTTTTAGACAAGCAGTCATGCCCTTTGCCCAGCGACCGCCGGACCCAATCCACGCGCCCGGAGCGACCGTTTTGATAATCAGGTCGCGGCCCCGTGTTTCAAGCCGGAACACGCTTCCGGCAAAAAGACGGGGATTAGCCAAGATAAAATCAGCTAACTCCGCCGGGGTACAAGAATTTCTCTCACCCCACCCGAAAGCCCAAGACTTTCGGGTGGACGTACGGTCCATCCCGATTTTGACGTATTGCGCCTCATCGGGCTCATTGTCGCTACCCCAATGGCCGTGGGATGTAATCATAAACTTGCCATCCAATATCTTTTTCATCTCCGTTCTCCCTTCATATCATATTCTATTTTTTTCCGCTTTTACGGTTTAACTCTCATTTAACGCTCTCAAAGAACTTTCCTCTTCTGAAGCCACCAAAACTTTGACGACTTCGGAAAAAGAGGAGAGATGTCGCTTACAAACGCGACAGAGCTCTCCTTGTCCAATTTAGTGCTGTGCCACCAAAACCCGACCGCCGCGACCGTCATCGTACACCACGCGACGGAATTTATGGACCACTTGATGAAAAACAATCAGGTAAGCCCATACGGCCATGGGACCGGTGAGCACCACCTCGTCCCGCTGGTCAGCCGGAGTCGCTTCTACAATAGCGTTGGCATTGCGGCCAACGATATTGGAAGCTTCAAAAGGCTCTGTAATCAACGTCTGCCGACCGCCAACCTCCCCAATTTCGCAACCATTATACAGTTGCAGATTTTTTAAACTCAAATCAACGGTAATCATTTCCTTCTCCTCCCTTTCTTTTTTTCCTTAAAAAAAGACTTAAGGTCTTGGTAGCTTTTCAAATTTTATTTTAATTATACACCCAAAAGGATTATTTGTCAAGGTCAAAAAGCGGCAAAAAGCGGTGAAAAATGGCTTAAAATAAGGTTGATTCTCTACCCCTTGATTTCCCTATTTTTTTGCTATATAATTTGCCTTAATGGAGAACGAAAATAAAGAAAACATAGAAAAAACACCGGAAAAACAGCCCGAAAGCACGGCCGGCTTTAGACGGTCTTTATGGGAATTTGTTAAGTTTTTCATCATTGCAGGCATAATTGTCGTGCCCTTAAGGCTTTGGATAGCCCAGCCGTTTATAGTAAGCGGTTCTTCAATGTACCCCAATTTTGAAAACGGAGAGTACCTTATAATAGACGAATTTTCATACAAATTTAAAGCGCCGCAAAGAGGAGAAGTTATCGTATTCCGCTACCCCGACGATCCGTCTAAATTTTTCATAAAAAGAATAGTCGGGCTCCCGGGGGAACGCGTTGAGATAAAAAACAATAGCATCTACGCGTACAACAATGAGTTCCCGGAAGGCATTATGCTTCAAGAATCATATCTTCCCGAAGAAATGCGGACCACGAATCTCACGATGCTTCTTTCAAACGACCAGTATTTCGTCATGGGCGACAATCGCGGGATGAGTTCCGATTCGCGCTCGTGGGGTCCTCTGAAAAAAGATTTGATAATCGGCCGCGCGTGGATACGTCTTTGGCCTTTTAACAAGGCAAGCATCTCTTTTTAAATTTCTTTACTAAAATAAAAAATGCCAATAAAACCGACAAAAAAAGAACCGGTGCAAAAAGCCAAGGGCATGCACGATATTCTGCCCAAAGAATATCTTTTAAGAAAAAAATTTGTTGAAAAAGCGGCGGCAATCGCCTTTTTTTACGGATTTAAACCCGTACGCACGCCCATACTCGAAAAAGAGGAGCTTTTTACGACAACACTCGGAGAGACAACCGATATCGTTGAAAAAGAAATGTATAATCTCAAAACCAAAGGCGGCGACAAACTTGTTCTAAGGCCCGAAGGTACGGCTCCCATGACGCGCCTTTACATTGAACACGGACTCCACACCAAACCTCAGCCGGTAATGCTTTACTACGAAGGTTCTTTCTTTAGGCACGAAAATCCTCAAAAAGGAAGACGCAGAGAATTTGAACAGCTGGGGCTTGAGATACTCGGAGAAACAGACCCGATCACGGACGCGACAATTATAAAAACATTTCTCGTGATACTTGAAGAAGCGGCGGGGTTAAAACCGATAACTCTCCGCATCAATTCCGTAGGATGCAAAAACTGCAGAAAAGCTTATCTAAAAGAACTTACAACCTATTTACGCAAAAAATCTTCGTATTTATGCAAAAATTGCAACCGCCGCATCAAAACAAACCCTCTCCGAATTTTAGACTGCAAAGAAGAAAGCTGCGCGAAAATAAAAGAAGAAGCTCCTCAGATCATAAATTACCTGTGCGATCCGTGTAAAAATCATTTTAAAGAAACGCTTGAGGTGCTTGATTCGTCCGAAATCCCCTACTACATCGACCACTATCTTGTTCGCGGGCTTGATTACTATTCCAGAACCGCTTTTGAACTTACGATTGAAGACGACTCCCTGGTGCTTGTCGGAGGCGGACGCTATGATTCACTGGCAAAGATGCTTGGCGGCAAGGATATTCCCGCAGTCGGCGCCGCTTTGGGCGTTGACCGCGTAATCGAAAAAATGAAAGAAAAAGGAAAAGACGACCTGGAAAAGAAAAAACCGAAAGTATTTTTCATCCAGCTTGGAAACGAAGCGAAATTCAAAAGCTTAAAGATCCTGGAAATCCTAAGAAAAGCAAAAATACCGGTAAGGCATTCTTTAACCAAAAACAGCATGAGAGGACAGTTGAACCTGGCGGGAAAAACAAAAGCTCCCTACGCGCTGATATTCGGGCAAAAAGAATCTTTAGACAATTCCATAATCGTCAAAAATGTGGAAACAGCGTCTCAGGAAACGGTGCCGCTTTCCAATCTCGCCGAATACTTAAAAAAGAAGCTATGACAGACTGCGTTTTCTGCAAAATCTTAAACGGAGAGATAAAAACGGAATTCCTTTACAAAGACGACATGGTTTCGGCGTTTAAAGACGCGAAACCAATGGCGCCCGCTCACGTTTTGATAATTCCAAACCGGCATATTGAAACAATCGACGACCTAGAAAAAACGGACGAGCCCGTCGCCGGACGGATGATAATGGCCGCGCAAAAAATCGCCAGGGATTTGAACATTTCAGAAAAAGGATATAAACTTCTTTTCAGGGTTAAAAAACACGGAGGGCAGGAAGTAAACCATATTCATCTTCATCTTGTGGGAGGCGCTCCCCTCTCCGAAAATATACACCCGATAGGCGTTAATTTTAAAAATTAAAACAATAACCAATCAATAATGGTCCAAGTCACAAAAAAGAAAAAAGAAACCACGGTGAGTTTGCTAAAAAGATTCAGCCGGAAGATGAAACAGTCGGGAGTTATTTCGAAATTCAAAAATCGCCAATTTAAGACAAGGGCGAAATCGGCGCTGAAGAAAAAAGAAGAAGCGCTGAAAAGAATGGCGCGCGCGAAAAAAATGGAAAAACTTTTCAAACTCGGGAAAATAAAACCGACGGCATATTCTCATAAATCATGAATCTCAAAGAAAAAATAAAGGAAGAACTCAAAAACGGGATGAGAGAGAAAAACGAAGTAAAAGTCTCCGTAATGAAGATGCTTCTTTCGTCCATAAACAATAAAGAAATAGAACTCAAACAGAAAGAAACCGGAATAAGCGAAGAAAAAATGATAGAAGCAGTAAGGGCGGAAGCGAAAAAGCGGCGCGACGCGGCCGCGGCTTACACTGAAGCGAAACGCGACGATTTGGCCCGGAAAGAAAAAGAAGAAAATTTAATCATAGAAGCTCTTCTTCCCGAAGAACTTCCTCTTGAAGAAATTGAAAAAATAGCGAAAGAAGCCGTGGCGGAATCAAAAGCCGAATCTATTAAAGATTTCGGTCAAGCGATGAAAGTCGCCATGCAAAAAATCAAAGGCCGCGCGTCCGGCGACAAAGTGGGAGCCGCGATAAAAAAAGCTCTTGAAAATTCCGGCTGCGTCCAATGTTAAACTTAGTCAATTTGACAAAAAAAAGAAGGCCGGCTTTGCCCTGGGAAAAAATCAAAGACATGGTCCTCGGCAAAAAATATTCGCTCAGTGTAATTTTGGCGGAAAATAAGCTCATGTCCAAATTCAACCGGGTTTATCGGAACAAAAAAACCCCGGCAGACACACTATCGTTTATAATAAACAAAGGATACGGGGAGATTTTTCTAAACTCAAAAAATACTCACAAAAAAGCTCTTTCCCTCTTTGTCCACTCCCTTCTCCACCTGAAAGGGATGGAACACGGAGAAAAAATGGAAAAAACAGAACAAAAATATTTCAAAAAAATCTGCGAAGAGTTAAAATAAAGTCATAAGCAAAACAGTATTTTATGGCGCGGGATATCATAATGGGAATAGATATCGGCACATCGTCGATTAAGACGGCGATAGCCGAAAAAAGAAAAAACGAAACTCTTCCTTACATACTTGGGACGGGCTCAAGCCCAAGCTTGGGGCTCAGAAAAGGCTACATAATAGACAGCCGCGAAGTAGGAGCGGCAATAAAAGATTCTCTAAAAAAAGCCAGAGAAAACACGGGCATAAGCATCAAGCAGGCATATGTTTCGGTCGGAGGAGCGGGAATTGACGCCGTAAGGTCAAAAGGCTCAATCGCCGTTTCCAGAGCCGACCACGAAATCAGCGATGCGGACGTAAAAAGATCTTTAAGCCAGTGCGAAACTCAGCTGCGCAGAACTTCTTCTTCCTACCTTCTAAACAGAGACATAATCCATGTCTTCCCTATCGCCTATAAAATAGACGACGAACCGGTTATGGGAAATCCCGTTGGAATGAGAGGAGAAAAACTTGAAGTTGATGCTCTTTTTATAACGATTTTATCCCAGCATTTAAGCGGTCTTGAAAAAAGCCTTGAAATTGCCGGAATCTCCATTGAAGACGTAGTTGTTGATTCTTGGGCAACAAGCCACGCTCTTTTGGGCAAAAAGGATAAAGAAGTCGGATGCATTCTCGTAAACATAGGGGGCGATACCTCTTCCTTAATGGTCTTTGAAGAAGGCGGCCCTATTTCCCACGAAATTCTACCCATTGGTTCAAATCACATAACATACGACATCGCGCAGGCATTCCAGGTGGGCTTAAACGAAGCGGAAGAATTTAAACTTTCTTACGGAAAAGACATAGCCATCAAAAAAAAGCTGGCAAGCGTAATAGAACCGCGTCTTAAAGATATTTTTGAATTTGTTGAAAATCATCTTGATAAAATAAAAAGAGCTAAACTTCTTCCGGGGGGAATAATTCTGACCGGCGGCGGTTCAAAGCTTGAAGGAATAGACGAGATTGCAAAAAAATCACTGCAGCTTCCGGTAAAAATATGCAGAGGAGAATTTCCGGGCGCGCCGAAGGGTTCGCACGCCGACCCGTCATGGTCGGTTGCTCTCGGCCTCTGCCTTATCGGAGCAAACGAAAGTAATATCCCATCTTTCGGACAAGACATCATGTCCAAACCGAAAGGAAAAATCGCTCAATTTTTCAAAAATTTTATACCTTAAAAAACAGCGTTTTTTGCAAGAAAAAAGTTGACCACTTCAAGCAATTCTATTCTGATAAAACTCCCGTTGACAATAACGGGAGTTTTATCTAATTTTTATATATCATGACTCGAGTTCAACCAGACGTAGAAGCATTCGCCAGAATAAAGGTTTTAGGCATTGGCGGTTCGGGCGCGAATACCGTTGACCACATGCTCCGTTCAAAAGTAAAAGGAGTTGAATTCATCTGCATAAACACCGACGCTCAAGACCTTCATAACAGCCTGGCTCCCAAAAAAATACACATAGGTAAAAACCTCACGCGCGGACTCGGCGCGGGGATGAACCCGAATATCGGCAAACAAGCCGCCGAAGAAACCAAAGAAGAAATTCAGGAAGCGATAAAAGGCGCGGACATGGCGTTTATCACCTGCGGCTTCGGAGGAGGCACCGGCACCGGAGCGTCTCCGGTTATAGCAAAAATTGCCAAAGACCAAGGAGTTCTCACTGTCGGCGTAGTGACAAAACCATTCGGATTTGAAGGAGCGCAAAGAGCAAGGATAGCGGAAGAAGGACTCCAAGAACTCCGGGAAGCGGTGGACGCGATAATAATCATTCCGAACGACAGACTTTTAAATGTAGTGCAAAAGGACACTTCGTTTGTCTCGGCTTTCGCCATGTGCGACGAAGTTTTAAGGCAAGCCGTTGAAGGAATTTCAGACCTTATCACTTTGCCGGGCATAATCAACGTTGATTTTGCCGATGTCAAAGCCGTTATGCAAAACGCGGGCTCGGCTCTTATGGGAATCGGAACTTCGCAGGGAGAAAAAAGAGCGGAAGAAGCGGCCAGATTAGCCATAAATTCGCCTCTTTTGGATATCTCCATAGACGGAGCCAAAGGCATACTTTTTGCCATCTCCGGCGGCCCGGAAATGACAATGTCCGAAATTCAGGAAGCCGCCAAAGTGGTAACAGAATCTGTAGACGAATACGCGAAAATCATATTCGGCGCTTTCCACGACGAAAGGCTGAAGAAAAATGAATTGAAAGTCACGGTAGTGGCTTCGGGATTTCCGGAAGAGAAACAAAAAACGCCGATCAAAACGCAAAGTCTTTTTCACGGAGGGCAACCGGGCGAAAAAGTTGAAAGAATAAAAAAAGAGGAATTTGACCCTTCCAAAAAAATGGACGACAAATCAAAAGACTGGGAAGCTATTCCCGCTTTTCTAAGGAGAACAGCAAAAAAGGAAGATTAAAAAAGGAAATCGCAAATAAAAATACCCCGGCATAACGCCGGGGTATTTTTATTGAAATCAATTCTTCCCTTTTATAATCTCGTCCACAAGCCCGTACTTTTTCGCTTCCTCGGCATCCATGAAAAAATTCCTGTCCGCGTCTTTTTCAACCTGAGCCAAAGATTTTCCGGTATGCTTCGCGAGAATCTGGTTTATTTTTTCTTTTACTCTTAAGATATGCTTCGCTTCTATCTCTATATCGGACGCTTGTCCTTCCGCCCCACCCAAAACCTGATGAATCATCACCTCCGAATTCGGCAAAACAAATCTTTTTCCTTTTTTGCCTCCGGCCAAAAGCACGGCTCCTCCTGACGCCGCCATCCCCACGCAAATCGTCGAAACATCGGATTTCACGTGGTTCATCGTATCGTAAATCGCCAAAGTGGCGGTGACGGAACCGCCGGGAGAATTTATGTAAAGTGAAATGTCCTTTTTAGAATCCTGAGAGTCCAAAAAAAGAAGCTGAGCGATAACTATATTCGACAAATCATCGGTTATGGGACCGCCCACGAAAACTATCCTTTCCTTTAAAAGGCGGGAATAAATGTCGTAAGCGCGCTCTCCAAATTGCGATTTTTCTATTACTGTTGGGATTAACATAAATTTTATGATTTTAATTTTGTTCGCCGGGAGATCCTTTTTTATCGGCAGACGAAGGTTCGCCCAGTGCTAAAAATATTTTTTCATTTCTTATTATGCCATAAGCATAATCCTCAAATCTTTTGCGGTCAATCCCGTGTTCGTCGCTGTGAGGAGCGCCAAATTCATCGGCTTTCTTATGCACTTCCTCGTGCAAAATTTCAATCGGCAGAATTTCTCCGAGATGCCTTAAAAGCAGTCCGTATCTAACTCGGCGAAGCGATTCCTCCGCCCATCCCGCGACAATTTCTTCTTCTTTTTTGTTCACGTGCTGAAGATAGTCCTCCCACTTCAATCCCATGTTGACTATGCTCGATTTCAGCTCTTGAAGCATTTTTAGTTTTTCCGCGTCAATCAGGATATCCGGGATCTCGAATTCCGATTTTTTTAAAATTTCTTCAAGCGCTTCAAGCCTCTTTTTTTCTTTAAGGTTCATCTCTTTTTCAATTTGGAGATTTTCAGACACTGTTTTTTTAAGATGCTCAAGATTTTCAAACTTTCCGACGCTTCTCGCAAATTCATCGTCAAGTTCCGGAAGTTCCCCGCTCCCCTCTTTTTTCCGCGCTTTCCTCAAATAATCGACGGCTTCTTCCAATTCTTTTTCACTGACCTTCGCTTCTTCTTTTACTTTTAGCTTTTCCAGCGCTATTTCTTTAAAGTTGTCCGGCAATTTCATTTCCGGCAGAACAGAAACGACAAATTTAAAGCCAAGCGAATCGCCCTTGGCGATTTTTGTTATCGTCGCTTTTGGCCGGCCTATAGCTTCTATTTTTTTATCCGAAATAATCTTCGGGTAAACGTCGCTTAAAGCGAGCTCGGCCGCTTCTTCCAAAACTGCGCCTTCTCCGAGTTTTTCAACGATAATTTGTTCCGGCGCTTTCCCCGGCCTGAATCCGTCCACTTTGATTTCTTTCGCCAAGTCCTCAACCGCTTTCTTGTAAAATTTCAAAAATTCGCCGGCTTCCACTTCGCCGGTTATTTCAACTTCTGATTTGGGAAGTTTTTTGATTTCTAATGACATTTTGAAATAATATCACTCACAAAAATATTTGCAAACCGCGGGCAAAAACAAAAAAACACAGCCGCAATTTCTAAATAAAAAAAGTCCTGTTTGGCGATAAGCCGCCAAACAGGACTTCTAACCCGATGCTCTTAAACCGCAACTTTTTCTTTTAGGTATCCCCACTCCCTGCCGCAATATTCGATAATGGCAAGAATTTTTGTGGCGTGGTCCAGCGCTCTGGAGAAATCAGGATTTTCATCGCACATTTCATCCACAAACATCGAAAATAACAAGAGGCTGAAGTGATGATGCAAATGGTGGCATTTTTTTCTTTCCCAAATAGCCGCATTGCATTTGTTTGATTTTGCCAGTTCGCAATGTTCGCACGAACCGACAACCGTAAGCCCTTCAAACCCATAAAAGTTATCGAATGGTTTTTTGGCCCGAACTTTTTCAATTATCTTCAGCCACTTATTATGCTCAAATAACCACTCATCTTCACCCAATTCTAAATTCATTCTTTGCCTCCTTTTTCAGCCAAAATAGATATTTTGTTCTTTCTTTTATCTATCAAATAATCCGGTAATTATCAAGCTTCAAAAAAACCTTACACCAAAAGTCCCACGATAAGCAAAGCCACTATATTCGCCACCTTTACCATCGGATTAATTGCCGGACCGGCAGTATCTTTGTACGGATCGCCAACAGTATCTCCGGTGACAGCGGCTTTGTGCGCGAACGAACCTTTTCCACCATAATTTCCGTCCTCAATAAATTTTTTGGCATTATCCCAAGCGCCTCCGCCAGATGTCATTGAAATCGCCACAAAAATTCCCGTAATAATAGAACCAACCAAAAGCCCTCCGAGCGCTTCAACGCCCAAAACAAAACCTACAACAATAGGCGCGACAACCGGTATAAGCGCGGGAATTATCATCTGTCTTAAAGCGGCCTTAGTGACAATGTCAACGGCTCTTCCGTAGTCCGGTTTTTCGGTTCTGTCCATTATGCCGGGCTTTTCTTTAAATTGCCTTCTGACTTCTTCAACGACAAAACCTGCGGCTCTTCCAACGGCCTGCATTGAAAGCGCTCCAAAATAATACGGCAAAAGTCCGCCAATAAAAAGTCCGGCTAAGACTTTCGGATCGTTTATTAAAAATGAAACAACGCCGCCGTTTGCGCCGATACTATTCGTAAAATCCGCAAAAAGAACGAGCGCCGCGAGAGCCGCAGAAGCAATAGCATATCCTTTGGTAACGGCTTTGGTGGTATTCCCCACGGCATCCAACGGGTCGGTAATATTCCTCACCTCTTCTCCCATTTCCGCCATCTCGGCAATTCCTCCGGCATTATCCGTAATCGGTCCGTAAGAATCTATGGCAACAATTATTCCCGCCATTGAAAGCATCGCCATTGCCGCCACTGCCACTCCGTAAATCCCCGCAAGCCAAAAAGAAGTTAAAATCGCGGCAACAATAACAATAACGGGCCACGCCGTTGATTTCATGGAGACCGCAAGTCCGGCAATAACATTCGTCCCGTGTCCTGTTTCAGAAGCTTTGGCTATGTCCTGAACCGGCTTGTAAGATTTTGAAGTGTAATACTCGGTGATAAAAACCATAAATCCGGTTATGACAAGGCCTATAAGAGAACAGAGATAAAGCGAGAACGTTTCGTATTTTCCATTGCCAACCATAATTTTCTCTGTAATCGGATAAAAAGCGAAAGCGGACAGGAACGCCGAAGCGATAAGCCCTTTATAGAGCGCGGCCATAATTCCCTTTCCTTTGCCAAGCCGGATAAAAAAACTTCCGACAAGAGAAGCGACTATCGAAACCGCTCCCAAAATTAATGGAAAGAAAATAGCGTTTGGAAAATCCGGAAAAACCAAAAAACCCAGAAGCATTGCCGCAATAGCGGTAACTGCGTAAGTTTCAAAAAGGTCCGCGGCCATTCCGCTGCAATCGCCGACATTATCGCCGACATTATCGGCGATAACCGCAGGATTGCGAGGGTCGTCTTCCGGAATTCCGGCTTCCACTTTTCCGACAAGGTCGGCTCCTACATCAGCGGCCTTTGTAAAAATTCCTCCGCCGAGCCGCGCGAAAATAGAAATCAAAGAACCTCCAAAACCGAATCCGATAAGCGCGTGAATGTCTTTTGTAATGAAATAAAATCCGGCGACGCCCAAAAGAGCCAAGCCGACGACAAGCATTCCGGTAACTGTTCCGCCTTTTACGGCAACGGCCAAGGCATTTTTGAGGCCGCTTTTCGCGGCTTCGGCAGTGCGAACATTGGCGCGAACAGATACGTTCATTCCTATGTATCCAGTCAAGGCGGAGAAAAACGCTCCTATCAAAAACGCAAACGCGGTAAGCCAATTCACCGCTAGTCCAATCGCTAAAAATAAAGCAATCGCCACAAACGCGACTGTTTTATATTGCCTGTTTAAATAGGCTTTCGCTCCCTCCTGGATAGCCAAAGCGATTTCCCCCATTCTTTCATTTCCCGAGGGAAGTTTTAAAACGCGGAAAGCCGACCAGATAGCAAAAGCGATGGCCAAAAAGGCCGAAGAAATCACAAATGTTTCTGACATAAAATAAAAAATTAAGCCGATAACGACATTGAATTCATTATATAAATTTTGTAAGATAACTCAAGGCAAAGATTTAGGGGCCTATGGTCTAGTGGTACGACACGTCATTCGCATTGACGAGACGCCAGTTCGATTCTGGCTAGGTCCAAAATAAAAAACCGCCCCGCTCCGATAAAACGTCGGAGCGGGGCGGTTTAATTATTCCGGTTAAAAACGAAATCCTAATCTTCGTATTCGGCTTTTTCTATGTCAAACACCTCCTTGCCGATATTTTTCTCCACTTCATTTAAATCGCTTAAAAGCTGTTCTTCTTTTTCTTTTGCTTCAAGCGACAGACTTTTCCCCATATGAATTTCTTTCAGCATGGAAAGTTCGGATTGAATATCTTTTCTCAAAATAGCGAAGCCGCGCCGCACCGCTTCTTCCGCCTCCTTCGTTTCAGCGATGATTTTCAAGTGCGCCTTCCTCAGGCGTAAGACGTGAAAAATTATATACGCAATCAAAAAAACAATTATTAAAATCGAACCCGCCATCCCGATAAAATAGAAAGTCTCAAAACTTATTCTTGAAGACCCCATTTGCAGGGCGGTTTCGCGCACGACAAGATTCACCTGGGGACTCGGCGGACTCATTTCTTCGCCTATTCTATTCTGAACCCATAAAAGATAACTGCCGGTCGGCAAAAAATCGGTATGCGTGTAAAACCAATCTCCTCTGCCATTCGGGCTGACGCTTTTTCCGAGTGTTTCTCCTGTCTGCAAATTCTGAAGATAAATAATCACTTCTCCTCCGACAGTCTCGGTCTTTCCTCCTATATAAAATATCTCTTCGTTTGAAATATTTCTAGTCACGGTGGTTATTATCGGCGGATTAACAGAAACATTTGCTTCGGCAAAAACAGCCGAGCATAAAAACAAGCCGACAATTACCATAATTTTGCCGTATCTTTCTTTATATTTCCGAAGCTCCTTAAGCTTCTCTTTCACTGTCCCGGGCAATCTATTAACGCCATTTTTTTCTTCAATCATTTTGCGCTTCCTGCCCAAAGATATTGCGGACAAATATAAAACCGCCAGAAACGCAACGACAATTATCCAAAATAAAAACCACGGAATAGTTATCACCCCCCTTATCTCAAAACCTCTTTCGTCCACGAACCGGAAAAGCGGATTTATTATTTCCAGCCTTTGGACAACCTCTCTGTAATTTCCAGCCTTGTCAAAAGCGCGGATAATCAAATCGTATTTGCCAAGATTCAGCGCAGGTGGAATATAAGGGCTTCCAGTTTCTATAAAAAAAGAGGAGCACCCTTCACCGCAGCTATCCGAATTATCGGCCGAAGGATTAAGGTCTATGAGCTTAAGTTCGTAATGGTCTATACCGGAAAACTCATCAGTCGTGCCGAATTTAATTATCGGCTGCAAATTGCTGGTCTTGCTTGACGGAGAAATTTCAACGGGGAAAGACGCGGGGATTTCATTATCAATATTGACGACAAAATGAGTCAATCCTCCCCACGCTCCGTTCCTCAAAGATTTTATATGAAAATAATGCCTGCCGTTTTCAAGATCTTTGTAAACAACGGTTTCATTTTTGCCTTCGGAAATACCGTCACTGTCGGAAATTAAATCATTATTCAAAACATAACTATAACCGTCTACTTTTTCTCCGGAGCCCCAATTCAGCACGGCCGTCGGATTTGAATACCAACGCGTCTGCTCGGGATGAGTCGAAGAAACCACGAGCGGCCCCGCCGGAGGCGGCAGAACGAAACTAAAAAAAGCGTTGCCCGCATGCTTTAAAGATTCAGTCCCCATGCCGTCATTTAAAAGAACCTGGCTTTCATCCAAAAATTTTAAAGCTGCCGAACCGATACTTTTGACTCGAAATGATAATTTGGTAATAAGCCCTTTTTGCACATTCATGCCGCCGGGCATGCCACCTTTTAATTCTATAATGCCGGTCTGGTTATTGAACTTCGGCTGGCTGACCCACATATCTATAATGGATTGTCCGGTCGTTGGAGACACAAGCTGAATTTTTTCAGGAGGAAATTTTATCAAAACCGAGACAGCATTAACCGATTCGTCTTCGGTATCCAAAAAAACGGAAACATCGAAAACGCTTCCCGCGGTAAAAGTTCCGCTTGAAGGAGAAAAAACAAGAGAAGAAGCCGAAACGCCAAAAGGAAAACACGCAAAAAAAACGAGTAAGACAGGAAAAAAAACAAAAAGAGGGGAAAATTTTTTTATTAATGCCATCTTAAATTACGCAAGATTTTTATTCCGTATAATATTTTTTTTCCTAAAAACAACCGCTGTAATTAATAATACCAAAAATAAAATAACCGCAGAAGAGATTAATTTAAACCGCGTCCATGTCGCGTTTTTCGGATAGACCGCCGCAATTCTTTCGTTGCCGGCTTTGTCAACGGCTTTAACATACACGTAGCTTGAAAGCGTCTGATCTCTTAAAACATAGGGGCTTTCGGCCGTCACCCAAACCGCGTCTTTTATTTTCGATTTTTTTGATTCAGAAATTTCATAATGGTCTATTCCCGAATCCTTGTCCTGCGAACCGAAAGCGATAAAGTACCTGCCTTTAAAAAAATCCTGGTCATTGCCAAGAACCGGCTCAAAGGGTTCCGGAGGGATGTCGTCTTTTTCCCCGTCGGAAAAATAATCCGTCTTGCCGGACTCAACCCCGCCGCTTTCCCCTATTGAGTAATCCGCTCCCTGCAAGATGAGATTCGCTTCGTTTCCTCCGCCGCTGTTTAAAAGAACGCGAGAATTTTCTGAAAAATCAAGCGATACCGAAGAGTTGGAATTTTTTGCCCTTATTGCCAATTTCAAAATAGTGCCGTCGCCGAAAAAACCTCCCGGAGTAATTCCCGCCAAACTTAAAACTCCGCCCCTAATTTCCGGTTCTTTAACCCAAAAATTGACGAGAGAACCGCCGTCTGAAAAATCCGCTATTTCCAAATCTTTTTCCGAAAAATTTATTTTGACGTCAACAAGGTTTATCGTTTCGTCTCCTGTATCAATTTTTACGTCTACGCGAAAAACATTTTCTCCCGGAAAATTTCCCGATGACGGACTGAAATAAAGAGTGGAAGCGGCGGCGGAAGAAACGAAAAACAGAAACAAAAACGCCGGCAGAATACGACAAAAAACACGAAATAATTTTTCATGTTTACTCTCCGGGGCAACAAAAAATTTTTTGACAGAAAAAAGCATAAATTAAATTTTTTATTGAGAAATATTAAGGCTCTTCGCGCCGGAATTATATAAGCTCTGAATTTCGCTTGCCGATAAAACACGGCTATAAATACGGACATTGTCAATCGCGCCGTCAAAATAGTTAGGAACGTCTCTGCCTCCGGCATACCGCATTCCCATATAAAGCGAATTAGAAGCGTCAGAAGTAAGTGAATCACCTATGCTACCGGAGTCATTTGATAATGAACCATTATAATATAGGTTTATTCCCGTAGGATCCAATCCGCCGTCCCATGTAATCACCAGATGCTGCCACTGAGAAAGAGTAATAATATTTACACTGCTGGAACGCCACGGCGGACTTGACCCGCCCGCTTGGAAAATAAAATTGGAAGCGGCCTGATTTAAATACAATCTCCACGCGCCGGAAGCCCCTGAATCTCCCTTAGAAACAATCGCCCCTTCGTTGGCGCCGCCATAGCTATCGGGTTTTATCCAAGCGGAAATCGTTATGGGGCGGACATCGTCCAAAGAAGCGGCGGAACCAGCGTTTACATAATCATTTACCCCGTCAAAATTCAGAGCCTGTCCGGAAACTCCTATTGTCGGCGCGGTTGAAGTGGACATTCCCACCATCTGCCCCGTGTTGCCGTTTCCGCTTTTATCCGTTATCTGCCCGGTTCCCCAATTGGTGTCTTTTCCGTCAAAAGTCCAGTAGCCGACAAGGCTGCCGGCAATTGCATTTTTCTGAGAAATATTCATATTGGCTTTTCTCTCGCCTGTTTTATATAATTCAAAAATTTCATTTGATGACAATGCCCGGTTATAAACACGGACATCATCAATCACGCCGTCAAAAAAACAACCGTTTGGAGAACAATATGATTCGTTTTGCCCGGCTCCTATCCACATATCCAAATTGTTTGAACCAAGCCCTTTCTGCGTAACAAGAGAACGGTCAAGAACTCCGTTTACATAAGTGGCAATTAAATTATCGCTATCCGAAAACAGACCGACAACATGGTACCACGTATTTGCCGCAAGCGTTGTCCCGCCGGAAACATTTCTGTTTAAATCGGAAGTGCTATTGCCCCTGATTTCAAATTCAACCTTATTATTGGTATAAATGCTTAATTTGTATCCTGTCATAACAGCGCCGCTCTGTTTGGATAAAAGCTTACGGTCAGTTCCTGTTACCGTAGGCTTTATCCACATAGATACGGTTACGGCATTCGTAAGCTGAATAGAAGAAGCGTCCGAAACCACGACTTTCCGCGATGACGCTCTCACAAAATTCAGCGCCTGTCCGGAAACTCCTATTGTCGGCGCGGTTGAGGTGGACATTCCCACAACTTTTCCCGTGTTGTTATTCCCGCTTTTATCCGTTATCTGCCCGGTTCCCCAATTGGTGTCTTTCCCGTCAAAAGTCCAATAGCCGACAAGGCCGGAATCTAAATTATTTTTTGGCGTGACATTAACAATGATTCCCGTGCCGCCAATTACGGAGTTTAAAAAGAACCCGACAATGACGACGACAAAAATTGAGATAGCGATAAGCTTTTGATTTTTTGTAAAATTCATTTCAAATTATTGGGCCGTTTCTCCCGCTGTTTCATTCGGAACAAATTCTGTCGGCGGATTTTCTGCCGGAGGAATTTCTGTCGCGGGTGTTTCCGGTGTCTCCGGTTGTTCTACCGCGGGTGTTTCAGCAGGCGAAGTTTCCGGCGCTGCCGGCGTTTCCGGCTGTTCCGCAGCCGGCTCTTCCGCCGGTAAAGTTTCTATTTCTTCCCGAGGTTCTTCCGCCGGTTCTTCTAAAAATTCTTCTCCGTCAGCCGGCAGACTCGGCAGAATTTTTTCTATGTTATCATCTGGCGTCCCCGGCGTTATTCCGTTTTTATCAAGAAGTTCCCTAAGACGCTGTTCATTAACACAAGTATTGCCAATACATATCTCCTCCTCAACAAATAATTTTTTGACATTTAATATCCTGCCGGAGAGCCATGAGGAAATAGAATCATTTTCTTCGCGGTCTTCAATGTTATTGCTACCGCTGTTTAAAATAATCCCCTCCAGCTCCCCCATCCTCAATTCCATTTTATCTATCTTCTCCTGCTGGGCTTTAATGCCTGCCCAGGCGTATGAGACCATTTTGTAGATGTCCACTCCGTCTCCGGTGGCAGAAAGAACTTCTTTGGGAGAATTCTCTGCAA